>JBIIBR010000060.1:0-7140 GCA_044239285.1 Rickettsiales bacterium
GTAGTCAAAGAATAAACTCCACCTTGTGAACTACAACTTCCATCGGTTAGTATTTCTGCGCCATAATCAACGTCAGCTCCACGAATTCTTTCGATGCCAGCTGGACATGGTAAACGTTTTTTTTCCAAGAGGAAAGAACCTATCGATTTATAGATTGCTTCAATTTTTTCTGAATCAGCTTTTTCCTTTTCTTCAGAATTTTGAATGGTTGAAATTGCAACGGAGCTCACCGCAACAATTGCCACAGTTGACATTAGAACTGACAAGTCATTAAGGCTAAACGCCCTTTTAGGTCTATTTTTAAATTTTTGTATTATTACATTTAAAAAATTTAATTTCATAGTTGTTGACTTTTAGCAAAGTAGCATTTAAATTCTCACGTAATAATTTAATTTTTTATCGTTAAAACACTCAACGGGGATATAGCTCAGTTGGTAGAGCATCTGCTTTGCAAGCAGAGGGTCAGGAGTTCGAGCCTCCTTATCTCCACCATTAAATTCTTTTTTACAAAACTCTTTTAACCAATTCCCCATATCACCAAATTTTTAACAAACTTTAATATAAATAATCTCTCATTTAATCGAACAAAAGGCAATAATTATTTTTAATTAATTCAAAAAATTTTCAATAATCCCAAAATTAGAATTTGGAACGAGTTTTTAAGGCAACCGATATCGTTCCCTCATCTAGATAATCAATCTCGCTACCGATTGGAATCCCATAACCAAGTCGCGTTATTTTTATATTAAATTCTTTCAAAAAATCAGCGATATAATGGGCGGTGTTTTGTCCATCAATGGTTGCACCCGTCGCAATAATTATTTCCAAAAAATTATCATTTTTAATTCGAGAAATTAATGAAGAAAAATTTAAATCTTCAATGGTTTTGCCAGAAATTGCCGATAAATTTCCACCCAAAACATGATATTTGCCATGATAATTTTTTGATCTTTCTATTGCCCATAAATCGCCAACCTCCTCAACAATACATAAAATATTTTTATCACGATTATCATCTAAACAAATTTTGCACACCCTACCCTCATCTATATTGCCACATATTTCGCAATTATGAATTTTATCATTTAATTCATTTAAATATTCAATCAACGGTATTAAAAATTTTTCTTTATTAGATGCCAATTCAAGGACAATTTTTTTACCAATTCTCGGTCCCATTCCCGGTAATTTAGCGATAATTTTTGCCAAATTATCTATAACATTTTTTTGCATTTTTTTTGAATAAAATTATTTACGAACCGCACAATCGGCGACAATTTGATATTTATAAATCGTAAGTTGTTCTAGCCCAACCGGTCCACGCGCATGTATCTTTCCCGTGGCAATTCCAACTTCAGCGCCAAAGCCAAATTCGCCACCATCGGCAAATTGAGTTGAGGCATTATGCATTACGATAGCCGAATTTACTTCATTCAAAAATTTTTGCGCCATTTCTTTATCTTCGGTAACGATACTTTCAGTGTGCGATGAGCCAAATTTGGCAATGTGAGCAATCGCTTCATCAATATTTTTAACAACTTTTAGCGATAAAATTTTGTCGAGATATTCAGTATAATAATCTTTGATTGAGGCATTTTTTATTCTAGCATCAATCCGCTTCGCATCGGAACTTCCGCGCACTTCGCAACCAAAATTAGTTAAATCATCAATTAAAATTGGAATAATTTGTGGTGCAATTTTTTTATCAATTAAAAGCGATTCCGTTGCGCCACAAATGCCGACTCGACGCATTTTAGCGTTAAGTAAAATTTTTCGTGCTTTTGCAAAATCAGCTTTTTCATTAATGTAAGTGTGACAATTGCCGTCGAGATGTTTAAAAACTGGAATTTTGCTTTGCTTCGAAACCGCCAATATCAATGATTTCCCTCCCCTTGGAATCACAACATCGATAAATTTATCCATTTTTAAAAGACCTTTTACCAAATCGCGATGAGGATTTTTACAAAATGTTATCGCATTTTCATTAACATTAAATTTTTTCAAAGCTTCTTGAAAAAAACTTGCCAAAATTTTTGAACTATTTAGTGCTTCCGAACCCGAGCGTAAAATCGCCACATTGCCTGATTTTATTGAAAGCATAGCCACATCTAAAGTAACATTTGGACGCGCTTCGTAAATTGTCAAAAGAACGCCAATTGGCGTTGAAATTCGTTTAATATTTAAACCATTTGGACGATTAGTTTCAAAAATTATTTTACCCACCGGATCAGGAAGTTTTACGATTTCATCAATTGATTTTGCCATCGCCAAAATCTTATCTTTATTTAAAATTAAACGATCAATTTTTGAAGATTCCAATTGATTTTTTTGAGCATTTTTAACATCAATAGCATTGGCTTCAAGAATTTTTTCTTGATTTAAAATTATTAAATTTTTTACTTCTAAAAGAATATTATTTTTAGTATTTTCATCAAGCAGAGCCATTGATTTTACTGATTCCTTTGCCTTTTGACAAATCTCTAAAATTTCAGCCTTTAATTGGTTCATAAAAAGATAAAAATTGAATTATGTAAGAAAAAAATATCAAACCAACAAAACTAACAATTGCAATCGACAAAATTGATAAAATCAAACTTGAATCGAAATCAATTTTTTTAGCGATCGCCAGTTTTTTAGAATTGGAATTATCGACCTCTTTGTTTGTAAAAATTTTAACTATTTTAATTGAAAAAGCCAGCAATGTTATAAAATTTAACAAATAAATAATTAAGGAAAAATACAATTTATTTTTAATTATGTAAGAGATGATAAAAAATTTATCAACCATTGAAATTGAAGGCGACAAACCAGTTAAAGAAAAAATCGAAAAGAATAAAATGCATGACGTAATTGGCATCAAATGAAATAAACCTTTGTAGTTTTTTTCATTTGATTTTTTAAAATAAATTTCGAAATTTGCCAAACAAAAAAATATTAAAATAAAGTTTATTATGAAAGCAAAAAAGGAAATAAATGCATAATTAAATTTACCAGAAAAATGAATTAAAATTGAAAAAATTAAAAAATTAAATTGATGAACAAAGAGGGAGAAAGACGAAGCTTTTAGATCTCTTTCTTTGAATATAAAAAATGAAGTTATTGCAATATTTATTAAAAATAAAATTTCAAAAAATTTAGTGCCATAAACTTTTGCTAAAACAGCAAAACCCTTGATTCCATAGATATAATTTATTATTTTCAAAAAAACAAAACCACTGGAAAAGCCATAAGCCATTAAAAAAATTACGAACAAAGAAAGTCCATCAAAATTAATATTTTTAAAAAAAATATAAAATGGCATTATCATCGCTAAAAACAAACCAAAAAAGAATAAGAGAAAAATTATTCCATGATAAAATTCATCATAATTTAGTGGCAAAATTATTTTATCCACAAATTCAATTTGACCATTAATTTTGAAGGTTGCAACCGTTGCCAAAAAGATTAAAAAGCTTTCAAAATAAAGCAAAAAAGTGAAAGATTTAGTTAATTTATTTTCAACTTTATGAAAATATTTTATACCAAAAAAATGACTTAAAACAATTAAGCAAATATAAAAAAACAGAATCGTAAACAGGTTTTTACTAAGAATAAGTAAGTTCAGAAAACTCACTATCAAAACAAAAAATTCTTTAAAATACTCAGAATTTTTATCACTAATGACTTCAAAAAACTTTTTAGAATAAAAAGCAAATAACAACCAAATAAAACCAATTAAAAATAAAAATAGAATACTTATCTTATCAGCATAAAGCGCCAGAGAAACGCCTCTAATTGATTCAGAAATGGTAAAAACATCGAAACCTTTTGTGAAATAATCGGCGCCTTGAAATACGTTAATTAAATATAAAATCGGAAAAAGACGATAACAAAAATTATAAAAACCTTGAGAATGCTTGAAAAATCTCAACGTAAACCAACTTAAAATTGGCAAAATTGCAATTATAAATAACAATAATTTTCCATTACTCATAATCAAAAAATCAAATTGTGTTTGCTAATAAAAAAGATGCAAATCTAAGCGCCATGTTGTTCATCGCCTCGGACAATAATGCATTGGTATAAATTGTTATAATCAAAATCCAAAAACTTACGACTTGTAAATAATCAATATTTTTAGCAGTAGAATTATTCTCTTGAATATTCCTAGGTTGATCCTTTTCAAGTATTGAATCTATTATCTTCATGGCGATATTTAATTGCGCGTAATTCGAGAAAATTAAGGCGATTATCATGATTATTTTCAAACTATAATCCATGCTGGCAAGCGCCATATACCAATAGCCGAAAAATAAAAAAGTAAGGGGCAAGCCGGCAATAAAAATTATAATTAATTTCAGTGGAATTCCGCATAAATTATTGTCGCGAACCACTTTAAATATTTTATCAATCGAAGAACTTTGATAGTTTTTTTTAATATAACTAGCAAAGAGAAATATAAAAAAATTAACCAAGGAAAAGTTGAGTAAAAAGAAAAATAATGATTGCATCGACTCAACAGACTGCATGCCAATCGCCGAAATCATAAAACCAATATTACCAATCGAAAAAAATGCACAAATTAATTTTAAATGATCTTCTTTTATAAGCTTGATTGAAGAATAAATAACCAAAGAAAAACCGAGTAAAATCATAATCGGCGAAAATTCATATTGCGTAAATAAAAAATTATTTCCGAAGAAAAAATAAATGAATTTAAGAGTTAAAAATAAACCGATTAAAATTTTTATAAAAAAGGCGTCAATCACCAGGAAACTGGCAACCAGACTATTGCTTTTTATTTTTTCAAAATACTGCCAAAGTGGAAAAAATTTAGTGATTAATGCCAAAGAAAATAGAATCAAAATTACGAATAAAAACCAAATTTTATTGGCGGGTAATAAAAATAAATTATCGACAATTTTATCGAAATTTAATTCGCCAAAAGTTAGAAAAATTGCAAAAAAACAAATCAAAATAAGGATTGACGATACCGAACTCAAACAAAAATTTTTGAAGGAAATATTAAGCAATTTGCTGTTGTAAGAAATGGTGGCGATGGCAAAAAACGCAAAGGAATGTATCTCAATAAAAAGATATAAATTGAATAAATTATTCGAAGTTAAAATTCCGACTAAACTAAATAAATTTAACAAAAAAACTGAATAAAAATTGGCTTGATTTCTTTTATTCAAAGCACTTTCTATGTCGCTTCGATAGAAAATTAACATTAAAAATTCTAAGAAAATTACTAGAAATAAAAATATTACTCCGACCAAGTCCAGACTGAATTCAAGCGTGATTGATAATAGCGATAATTCATAATCATTTTTAATTTTTTCGTAAATTAAAATATCAGGAAATATTTTTAAAACTAATCCGAGCAAAATAACAACCGTTGCTAATGAAATTAAAAAACAAATGTTTTTAATTTGAAAAATTTGACATAGCAAAGAGGCGAAAAGTGGTAGAAAAATCAAAAGATAAATATTGGATATGGTTCCAATTTCCATCGCTCAAATATTAAGGTTAATAAAAGCAATTTTTATATCTAACTTAAAAGAAAATTAAATTTACAAAAGTGTCAAAAAATTTATTTTTTGTGTTTTTTTATTAATTCCACAAATTCTTCAAATAAATAAAAGCTGTCGCTTGGTCCGGGTGAACTTTCGGGATGATATTGCACCGAAAATGCCGGTTTGTTTTTTAATTTTATGCCCTCAATCGTGTTATCAAAAAGTGAAATGTGAGTAATCTCAACATTGCTTGGCAAAGTATCTTTATCAACACAAAATCCATGATTTTGACTAGTTATTTCAACTTTTTTTGAACGTAAATCTTGAACTGGATGATTGGCTCCGCGATGCCCTTGATGCATTTTTACAGTTTGCGCTCCAACCGCTAATGCCAACAATTGATGCCCTAAACAAATTCCAAAAAGTGGAATATTTTTTTCCAAAACTTTTTGAATTGTAGCGAGACAATATTTACCAGTTTCAGCAGGATCACCTGGACCGTTTGACAAAAAAACGCCATCAGGATTTATTTTTTCAATATCCTCAAATGTTGCATTGGCGGGCAAAATTTTAACATCGCAACCAACTTGTTTTAAACAACGTAAAATATTTAATTTTGCACCAAAATCTATGGCGACAACTTTATAAAGATTATTTTTTATTGAATTATATTGATTGTTTTTTTGATTCCATTGCGCTTCATTTTGCCAATCATAAAACTGGTTTTCACTGGCTTTGGAAGCGAGTTCGACACCCCCAAGATCACCAAGATCTTTGATTTTTTTATAAACTTCTTCAATTAAATTTTCCGACAAATTTTTAGCAAAAATAATGGCGATATTTTTAGCGCCATCTTGACGAATTTTTTTAGTAATTTGCCTAGTATCAACGCCCGAAATGCCGGTTAATTTGTGCTTTTTTAACCATTCATTAAAATTTATATTGGCGCGATAATTGGCGGAATTAGTGATCGGCTCACGAATTATTAAGCCATTTGCGCGAACTTTTTTTGCTTCAATATCTTCATCATTAGCGCCAACATTGCCAATATGCGGGAAGGTAAAATTAATAATTTGTCCCGAATAAGATGGGTCGGTTAAAATTTCTTGATAACCCGTGATCGAGGTGTTGAAGCATATTTCTCCAGTTGCCAAGCCTTCTTCGCCGATGCCATATCCATAAAATTTTGAGCCATCGGCAAAAATTAATACTGCATCTTTAGATTTTTGATAAAAACTATTTGCGTTTTTCATGTTTTTTTGAATAAATTGATATTTATAATAATTTAAAATTATTTAATAAAATCTGCAATCATCAATTTATTTATGTCTAAAAAAAATAATTTATTACTCGGAGCCAAAACTGATTATAACTTAAATAATCCCGACAAAAAAATACTCCAAGCCGTTGACAATCCTCATCTCGATGTCGATTATTCAATCAAACTAACCTGCCCCGAATTTACTTCGATTTGCCCAATCACTTCACAGCCCGATTTTGCCCATTTAATCATCGATTACGTCCCTAAAAACAAAATTGTCGAGAGTAAGTCGCTAAAACTTTACTTATTTTCTTATCGCAATCACGGCGCTTTTCACGAAAATTGCACGGTGCAAATCGCCAAAGACATCATTGATTGCATCAA
>JBIIBR010000150.1:0-3700 GCA_044239285.1 Rickettsiales bacterium
TGGTATCCACGTGGCGGAATACCAATCGATGTTTTCTTCGAATTTGGACAATTGCCAAAAAATATTTACGTAAAAGAAAATCAATCTTATCAATATATTCCAAGACATTAATATGATCATAACTTTACCGAATATAAATCCGATCGCCTTTTCCATTTATTTTCTCGATATTCGCTGGTATTCGCTCGCTTATATTTTTGGAATTTTGTTTACATTTTCTTGGCTCAAATATGGCAATAAATCACAAAAGTTTTTAAGCGCTAAAGCACTCGATGATTGGATGATTTTCGCCATTTTATCCATAATTTTAGGTGGTCGCTTCGGTTATGTTTTATTTTATAATCCATCATATTTTTTAAGTCATCCTCTCGAAATTTTTGCTTTCTGGCAAGGCGGAATGTCATTTCACGGCGGATTATTCGGCGCAATTTTTGGCATGTGGTTATTCGCTAAAAAATATAAAATAAATTTCTGGATTTTATGCGATAATTTAGCAGTTTCCGCGCCTTTTGGCTTGCTTTTGGGAAGAATTGCTAATTTTATAAATCTTGAACTTTATGGTCGTCCAACTTTTGCGAATTTTGGCGTTATTTTTCCCAATTCCGATGGCTTACCGAGGCATCCAAGTCAACTTTATGAAGCTGGACTTGAAGGTTTAATTTTGTTGACAATTTTAATGATTCTTTATTTTAAAACTAACATTAAAAATTTTCCAAAAAAATTAAGTGGAATTTTTTTAGCGGGATACGGAATTTCTAGGTTTATCGTTGAATATTTTCGTGAACCAGATCCACAAATTGGTTTTCTTTTTGATTTCATCACCATGGGACAAATTTTATCATTTCCTTTAATTATTTTGGGACTTTTATTATTTTTCTCAAAATCTTCAAAATAAATTTAATTAACTAATAATTTCTATTCTAATATACTGATTGTTAGTGCTGGAAAATATTAATTCCAAAATGATGTTTTTTTTAAATAATTTAAAAAATATCTTGCCAAATTACCACTCTTTGCCCCGCAACGACTCAACAAAAAAAACCGCGACCAAACCAAGCAAGCAAAGCCTACAAAAATAATACAATTCTTAATATTCGATTCTTTTAAGCTCGACCACCTGTCAAGCGAATTATTTTTAAAATCATAAAATTTTTTTCTTTACCAAATTGAAATTTTATATGAATATGATTTCCAAATATAAATAAATTTTTAAAAAGATAATCTCTTAAATAAACAAAAAATGTCAGTCGAACAAATTAGTCCTCAAAAAGCTTTTGAGTTGCTAAAAAACCAAAAAAATTCAGTCTTAATTGACGTCAGAACCAACGAAGAATTAAATTTCGTTGGAATTGTCGACGCATCTTCTTTTGACAATCGCATGATTTTATTACCTTGGCAAACCTTGCCACAAATGCAACAAAATCAAAGCTTCGTAAGCGATTTACTCGCCAAAGTTAATAAAGATAATGAAGTTTTGTTTTTATGTCGAACTGGTGGTCGCTCAAATCAATCAGCAAATTTAGCTTCATCTTTGGGCTTTAGCAAATGCTACAACATAATAAATGGCTTTGAAGGTGATTTAGATTCAAAAAATCATCGCGGTCTCGTTAATGGTTGGAAAGCCTCAAACTTACCATGGGAGCAAAAATAATGGAAATGCTCAATCACAAAAATAATCCAGATTTAGAAATTTCATCCAATGAGCTAAGTCAATTCAAAACTGATTTTTTCAATAATTGTGAAAAAATTATTGGCTTTGAAACTTGCGATAAATGGCTCAAAAATATTGATATTTTTTCGCAAACTGCCAATGAAATAATCATTTCCGCTCCCTCAAAACTCAATCGCGATTGGATTAATCGTGAATTTTTTTCTAAAAAATCTTTTGTTAACTCACTCAAAGAATTTTATCCAAAACTTCTTAAAATTTCGGCAATTTTTATCGCCAATCAATCTGATAAAAACCTTGATTTACCAAGTTCAAGCCCACAAAATTTAGAAAATAAAGTTTTAAATCTTTCGAAGCATGACAATATTTTTGCTTACGGTACCGAATTAAATCCTAAATTTACTTTTGAAAATTTTATTGGCACCAAACACAATAAAATAGCGCTTTCAATGGCTAAAATTGTCGGCGGATGCGCGGAAACTCCGCAACTTTTTGATGACAAAATTCCACTTTTCATTCATGGCAATGTTGGCATGGGCAAAACTCATTTGGCTCAAGCCATCGCTTGGAGCATTAAAGACAAAAATACTCGTAAAAAAGTTGTTTATCTTTCGGCAGAAAAATTCATGTTTCACTTTGTGCAATCGATTCGCAGTAATGATGTAATGCTCTTTAAAGAAAAAATGCGCTCTATTGATGTTTTGATTGTTGATGACGTTCAATTTATCGCCGGCAAAGATAGCACTCAACAAGAATTTATGAATTGCTTCAATTCTTTGGTCGAAGATAACAAACAAGTAGTTTTGGTTTGCGATCGTTGCCCAACAGCACTTGAGAATATTGATGAAAAACTTAAATCACGCATCACGGGCGGAATGATTATAAATTTTAAAAGTGCCGATTTCGCCGATCGCGTCGCTATTTTAAAGGGCAAAGCCACGCAAATGGGTTTTGAAATTGCCGAAGAAGTTATTAATTTTATTGCGCAAAATTTAAAAGGTTCAAATCGTGGTTTAGAAGGTGCTTTAAAAAAACTTTATGCCGAAAAAATGTTCGGAGACCAAGAAATAACGGTTTCGAGTGCTAAAAATATTTTAGCTAACTATTTCAAATCAAATTCTGCCATTGGCATTAATATTGATAAAATTCAAAAAATCGTTGCCGATTTTTACAACATTAAAATTGCTGAATTAAGTTCAAAAAATCGTTCAAAAAATATTGCTAATGCTCGTCAAGTTGCAATGTTTTTATGCAAAAAATTAACCTCGGAAAGTTTGAAAAATATCGGCGATAAATTTAGTAAAAATCACGCCACCGTTATTCATTCAGTTAAAATTATTACCGAAAATGAAGCTAGATGCTCTAAGCTCGCTGGCGAAATTAAGCAAATTGAAGAAAAATTAGGGGTTTAATTAAAAATCTCGATTATCAAAAAATTTTAATCAAAAATAATTAATTTTTTACCAACTTCTTTTGTGATTATTGTGACAAATTGCAATCGCCAAAGCATCCGCCTCATCTTCAGTTTTAAAATTTGCCTTTGGCAGTAAAATTTTAATCATCGCTTGCACTTGATTTTTATCGGCGCGCCCTACTCCGACAATAGTTTTTTTGACTGAAGTTGCTGAATATTCATTAACTTTAATGCCGCAAATTCCTAAAGTTAAAATCAAAGCACCTCTTGCGTGCCCAAGCTTTAAAGATGAAATTGGATTTTTATTAACAAAAGTCTCCTCGACCGAAGCCTCGTCTGGTTTATAAAGCTGAATTATTTGCAATAAATTTTGATGAAAATGATTGAGTCTTTCCGCCATTTCTTGATCGGGCGCAGAATAAATTGTGGCACAAAAAACAAAGCTTAAAGAATTATTTTTGACATCGATAATGCCGATTCCAGTTTTTGTAAGTCCGGGATCGACTCCGATAATTCTCATATTTAATTATAAAATTTTTGGTTGTTTTTTTCCATTTCCAACAATAATTTACTTACCGCAAAACGTTCACCATATTTTTTCTCAAAATTTTGCAATT
>JBIIBR010000195.1:0-2658 GCA_044239285.1 Rickettsiales bacterium
TGGAAAAATCTTATCAAATTTTTGAGATGATTTCTAAAAACCCAGAAGTCAGAGAAGACTTGAAAAATCGAGCTTCAGACGCTATGAAAATTGTTATTCAAAAAGGTTATGAACCAAAAAAATCATAATAATTTTTTAAAATATGTCACCAAAAAACTCAAAATATTTCACAAAAATATTTTTTAAATTTAAAAAAAATAACTTTTTAGAATTTTTAAATATTTCTAATGTTTTTTTTAAAAATACATTAGTTATTTTACTTTTATTATTTTCTTTAAATTGTAATTCTGATAAAAAATACGATAAAACCAAAGCCTTTCCCGCTCTTGACGTTGTAAGCGATGTTAAAATTGATGAGTCGCTAAAAAATACTGAAATTAAATTACCAAAATCGCAAATTAATCAAATTTGGGTTGGCTCTGCCAGCAAAACTAATCAAGAAATTGAAAATATTGATAAAAGATTTTATTTCGAAAGTAATGGCAGTTTTTTTAATGAAAAAAATGAAATAAATCTTCGGCGCGTTTGGTATAAAAACATTTTTTATTATGAAGATTTTGCTAAAAGCTTTGTTTATTCTCCAATAATTACTAATCAAAAAATTTTTAATATCGATAGTTCGGGCGATGTAAGTGCTTTTGATATCAAATCAAAAGAATTATTGTGGCATAAAAGAATTTTTGAAAAATTATGGTTAAAAAATTATAAAGTTGCTCATTTGGGAGCTTGTGATAATAAATTATTTGCAGTGGCGGGAGTCAATCAAATCAAGGCTTTAAGCCAAGATAATGGTGAAATTTTATGGCAAAAAGATTTATCAGTTATTTTCAATTCAACGCCAATTTGTGACGGCGAATCGGTTTATATTTCTTCGAGCGACAATAAAACTTTTGCTTTAAATGTTGATAATGGTGAAATTAAATGGATTCATTACGGCATTGCAAAATCTTTGGCAATTTTTGGAAGCGCTCAGCCCGTAGTTTATAAAGATTTTTTGATTGCGTCATACTCTTCGGGTGAAATTTATGCGCTTAATAAAAAAACTGGCGAAAATTTGTGGTCGCAAGATTTAAATTTAAATCAAGTTTATAATTCTGATTTTTTTCTTAACGATGTTGACGCCACGCCTTTGGTTAAAAATGATGTGGTTTATGCAATTGGAAATGGTGGTCTGATGAAGGCGATTTCATTGAAAAATGGCGAGGATATTTGGAAAAAATCCATCGCCTCCGTCGTTGATTTTTGGCTGGCGGGAGACTTTTTATATGTAATTAATAGCGATAATAAATTGCTTGCGGTTTATAAAAAAACTGGTGGAATAAAATGGATAGTGCAATTGCCCGATTTCAAAAATCCTAAAAAATTGGCTACCAAATTTAATTACATTGGCGTTATTATGGCGGGCGACAAATTGCTGGCGTCGCGCGAAGATGGCGAGCTATTTATTATTTCGCCATTTGATGGCAAAATTGAAAAAACTTTTTCGCTAAAGAAAAAAGTTTTGCACGTGCCGATAATCATTGAAAATAATTTATATTTTTACGGCATGAATCGTTATAAAACTAAGTTAATCGAGCTTGAATAATGTCAAAATTACCCGATAAATATGATGCTAAAATTGTTGAAAATAAATGGCGTCACGACTGGCAAAAAAATAAAATTTATCAATGGAAAAATGATTTGCCGAAGAATCAAACTTTCGTAATCGACACTCCGCCACCAACGGTTTCAGGGCTTTTACATATGGGGCATGTTTTTTCTTACACGCAAGCCGATTTCGTTGCGCGCTACAACCGCATGAGCGGAAAAGATGTTTTTTATCCGATGGGTTTTGACGATAATGGCTTGCCGACTGAAAGATTAGTTGAAAAAATTATTGGCAAAAAAGCCGGAATTTACGAAAATGAAAATGGTCGTGGATCATTTGTTATCAAATGTCGCGAAGTGGTAGAAGAAGCTGAAAAAGAATTTGAAATTTTATTTAATGAAATCGCTTTGTCGGTCGATTGGGAACAAAAATATCAAACTATTTCACCCGAATCGCAAAAAATTTCACAAGCCTCTTTTGTTGATTTATTCAATAAAGGTTTGGTTGAAAAGCAAAATCAACCAGTTTTTTGGGACATTTCCGACCGCACGGCTCTAGCTCAAGCCGATATTATCGATAAGGAAGTTGAGGGCGAAATGTATTTTTTTGATTTTGCAATTCAAGGCAATGCTAATAATTTAGAAATCATGACAACCCGTCCCGAGCTTCTTCCTGCTTGCGTTGCGGTCATGATTAATGGTCAAGATGAACGTTATCAAAATTTAATTTTAGATAAGGATAAATTCGCTAATCAAGGAGGTGAGGGCGAGACCGGCTCTTTCGCTCTTACGCCAATTTTTGGCGTAAAAGTTCCAATTATCGCCGATAATTCAGTGCAACTCGATAAGGGCACGGGAGTAGTAATGTGTTGCACTTTCGGCGATGAGACTGATGTGGAATGGTGGCGAAAATATGAATTACCTTTAAGGGAAATAATCAATGATGATGGAACGATAAAGAATTTAATTAATGTCGAAGATGACGAAAAGCATAAAAAATTATTTGGAAATTATGCAATTATTTGTCCAATAAATGCTCTTTTTTTGATTGAAAAAGAAATGATTTTAGAT
>JBIIBR010000196.1:0-2655 GCA_044239285.1 Rickettsiales bacterium
CACATACCCATCAATATATGGGGGTTTTTTAATTGATCTAGCCATGTTATTTTACTCTCCTTGATTTTACGATAAATCTATTTGTACTTTTACTTCTTTTTCTAGTAATTTTACCTTTAGTTGGCTTACCCGTTGGAGACACAGGGTGTCTTCCTCCTGATGTTTTACCTTCGCCACCACCATGAGGGTGATCAACTGGATTCATTGCAACACCTCTAACAGTAGGTCTAATTCCCAACCATCTAGATCTTCCAGCTTTTCCAATTGTAGTATTTTTATTATCAAGATTTGAAACGGTTCCAATTGTTGCCATACAATCTAGTGAAAATAATCTAATTTCACCAGATTGCATTTTAATAAGAGCGTATCCTCCGTCCTTTCCGACTAATTGAGAATAATTTCCCGCAGATCTCGAAACAACACCACCGCAACTTGGTTTAATTTCAATATTATGAATAATTGAACCAATTGGGATAACAGATAAAGGCATGGCATTTCCAACTTTAACATCAATTAGGTTCCTTGAAGAAATAATTGAGTCGCCAATGTTTAATTTGTTTGGCGCTAAAATGTAAGAATAAATTCCATCTGAATATTTTACTAAAGCGATAAAAGCAGTTCTGTTTGGATCATATTCGATCCTCTCAACTATGGCCTCAATATCATATTTGTCTCTTTTGAAGTCGATGACTCTAAAAGTTTTTTTGTGACCAGCCGATTTATGTCTAACTGTAATGTGTCCAAAGTTATTTCTACCAGATTTTTCGGTATTTTTTCTTGTAAGCATTTTTAACGGAGACCCTTTCCAGAGCTCACTTCTATCGATCGCAACATAATGTCTTAATGTTGGCGTTACTGCTTTAAAATTTTTTAGTGCCATTGTTTATGATCCAAAATTAATTGTTTGATTTTCTTTCAGAGTTATAGTGGCCTTTTTTATTGAACCTTTGGTTCCAAAAACACCCTTAAATCTTTTACTCTTTTCAGACGTGTTAATAATGTTAACTTTTACCACATCGACATTATAAATTTTCTTTATAAGTGATTTAAGTTGGCTTTTGCTACATGATTTATCTATATTAAATGTGTATTTCCCTAAAGAAAGTTGTCCATTCGATTTTTCTGTATAAACTAATCCCTTAATTTTGTCGTAATTCAATATTGCTGTCATTATTTTAATACTCCTGCAATTTTAGTTGAGAATGATTTTGAATCAATTATTAAATGTTCATAATTAACCAAATCAAATGTGTTTATCGCTTTACAATCAAGAATCTTAATATTTTTAATATTTCTAGCACATAATTCAATTTTTTTATCACCATCATGAATAATTAATGCACTTTTGATATTATTTTGTGATAAAATTTTCCCAATTGCTGATGTTTTAATTTGTTTAGTTATAACCGCATAAGTAAAAACTTTATTTTCCAAAAGTTTATTTCTTAATGCATCATCGATTGCTATTTTTGCAATTTTTTTAGGTATCGAAAAGTCAAAACTTCTTGGATTTGGACCATGACAGGCTCTACCTCCAACAAACTGAACGGATCTTCTGCTACCTTGACGGGCTCTTCCAGTTCCTTTTTGTTTCCATGGTTTTGCCGTTGTCCCAGAAATTTCTGACATTTTTTTTGTGCTAGCTGTTCCAGCTCTATTTCTAGCTTGTTGCCATCTTATGACGTAAGCAACTGTTTTTGCGCTGGCAATTTTAATTTCTACTTCAGATTTAAAGTCTTTTGAAGAAATTTTTCCTTCTTCAAAGTTTATTTCTGGTATCTTAAATGATTTCATAAATATTTTAATAATTACTTAATTTTACAATCAAATCTGAGCCATTTCTTCCTGGGACAGAGCCTTTTACCGCTATAACTGAATTTTCATTGTCAATAAATTCAATTTCTAAATTTTTTACTGTTATATTATCGACACCAAGATGTCCAGCCATTTTTTTACCCTTAAATGTTTTACCAGGATCTTGTCTTTGACCCGTAGAACCATGAGAACGGTGAGAAACTGAAACACCGTGAGAAGCTTCAAGTCCTCTAAAATTCCATCTCTTCATAACGCCAGCAAAACCTTTTCCTGAAGAAGTTCCTCTAACTGAAACTTTATCACCTTCTTTAAAGAATTTTGAAATCTCAATTGAATCTCCAATGTTAATTTCTGTAGTTTTTTTTATTTTTGATGAATGAATTTTTTTATAAACTGGTATTTGTTTTTTATTAAATAAACCGATTACTGATTTACTAATTTTTTTAAAATTATCAGTTTTTATAAAGGCAAGAGAAGCTGAACTATATTCCTCTCTTGATTTATCTAGTTCTATGACCCTATTGTCATGCAACTTTATCATTGTAACTGGTACGGATGATCCATTGCTCTTGTAAACATGTGTCATTCCGATTTTTTTCGCAAGTAATTCCAACATTTAATCCTCTAATTTTTATTTTCGTTTAGCGCAATTTTTATATTAACGCCCGCAGAAAGATTTAACTTCATTAATGCGTCTACAGTTTGGGTTGTTGGTGAAATTATTAATAGTCTTTTTGAAGATCTTATTTCAAATTGCTCTCTTGAGTCCTTATCTACATGGGGACCTCTTAATACACAAAATTTTTGAATTTTTGTAGGAAGAGGAATTGGACCTTTAAT
>JBIIBR010000020.1:0-10797 GCA_044239285.1 Rickettsiales bacterium
CACTTGGTGCTTTAACTAAAATTGAAAAAAATTATGAACAAAAAAATCATCAAGAATTTTTAAATCAATTGCAAAATTTGCCAAAGCCAATTATCGCTTTATTAATTGGCGGAAGTTCAAAAAAAACTAAATTTTCGTTAAAAAGTGCTGAAGAATTAATTAATCAAGCTTTGTTGATTAAAAAAAATATGAATGGCACTTTGATTATTGCCAATAGCCGACGCACAGACTTTGAAATTAATAATTTTATCAAGAAAATTGCTGAAAAAAATTGTATTTTTTTTGATTATAATGAGGTAAAAAATAACAATCCTTTTAGCTTAATTCTTAATTTTGCCGATTATTTTATTATTAGCGGTGATTCGGTTTCGATGATTTCAGAATGTTGCTCAACGGGAAAGTCGGTTTTTATTTTTGATGATGGAATAATTTCATCAAAAAAACATCAAAAATTTCATAAAATTTTAGTTACAAAAAATTATGCTAAATTATTTTCTAAAAAATATCAAGAACTCAATAATTTCAATCCTCCAAAGCTCGAAGAAGTAAAAAGAATTTGTAAGTTAATTTTTTAATAATTTTTGTTGATAATATCCTTTAAAATTTTATAATATTTTTCATAATTTTATTCATCAAAAATTTTAAC
Organism: Rickettsiales bacterium; assembly: GCA_044239285.1. Classification (GTDB taxonomy): domain Bacteria; phylum Pseudomonadota; class Alphaproteobacteria; order Rickettsiales; family UBA1997; genus CAILUF01. The sequence continues at coordinate 647 of JBIIBR010000020.1, forward strand.
ATATTATATTAAGATTTAACTTAAAAAACACAATTCCAGCGACATTTCTAGCGCCTAAAAATTTTTTAAGGCATTTCTTTTTGCTATTTGCAATTTTATTATTTTCTTGCGACCAAAATAATGTTTGTATTGACGCCGATGATTTTGGCGATGTTGAAAGAGAAACTATAAAAGTTTATGCGGGGGGAGATGAAAAATTAGATAAATGCTCAGTTCCAGATGGTGCTGTTGCGAGTGGTTATACAGTATTACCTGAGGGAGCACTTAAAACATGCTTAACTAAAGATTTTACTATTAAAAAATTAGACTCTCAATCAGAAATTGCTGAAGAATTTAGAAAAGTTCCTACCATTGATAGAGCTAAAAATCCCGCCAATCCAAATGAGGATCTTCCCGGCTGTCTTAAATTCAGCAAGCCCAATGCTTCTTATGCTTTAATAGTATGTCAGGCTTTTTGCGAAAAGAAGTGTTACGATAATGAGGTTTATGATTCTGATCTTGCTTCTTCCGTTCCAATGTCTACTCCATCTGTTGGTGTTTTTGTTACAAGTAATACTCCGCGATCTATCAATGCCGATATTGGAGTTAACATAACTCCGGGTAGTAAAATATTTGTTACCGCCAAAAATAGTGTTTCATCATCTCCCAAAGCTGCACCCGCAGAAAAGAGGGTTAGAAGTTTAGGGGGTGGCCTTTTACCAACAATACAGTCACTTGATCCTAGCACTCCACAGGAATTAATAATTATAAATTCTCAAAATCCACAAAATTTTAAATTGAATGGAAATATTCAAGATGTGGCGAATCCTTCTGATCCGACGAAATCATTTAATACCTTAAATTCTCCGTCAGCAATTGGAACCAAAATTTTTGCAAGAAGAAATCTTTTAATTTTAAATCAATATCCAGAAGGATATTCTGCAACCAGAACTCCCCTTAAAGCCGATCCAGAAGCTTGGAAATGCTTAAAAAAATTCCCAAATCAATCAAAAAACATTGATTGCAGTATTCATGCAAATGCAAATTACGATCAATATTATTCAGCATTAACTCCATTTGAAAACGAATATTCTTCAGAAGTTTTTGATGTCGGAACCGAATCTATGAAAATTATTAGAGATGGCGGATTCATTAGATATAATGGCGATTTATTGACGCCAAAAATCAGTGAAGATGATTCTGCAACTAATGTTGAAGGCGTTGTTTACAAAAAAATAATCATTGGTCCCAGTACAACTTCAATTTCCGCTTTAACTTTAGATGGAGTTGGAGTAGATCGATTTATAGATTTAAAAACCGATTGTAAATCTTTAAATATTGCTTCACTTTCGATAAAAGAAAGTACAAAAGTTTATTATCAAATAAATAATTTAAAATTATCGTCATCTTACACTACCAAAAATATCCCATTATATTCGGGCTCGACTATTGATATAGCTATTTCACCAGTAGTTGCTTCAACTTGTAATTTATTTATAAAAGCTCAAAAATATCTTGATATAACAATGCCAAATTCTGGTTTTTTAGAATTTAAGATGAAGGATTTAGAAGATATTTCATATGATGATTTGGTGGATAAGGGGGTTTATAATGAATCGGATAATTCTTCTAAAAAAAACATGATCTGCCCCACTGGTTCATTTGTGACTAAAATTAGCACCAACAAAGATGCTACGGGAAAAGTTGTGGGAATTGGCGTTGGTTGCGGAGCGCCTGGTGCTTTGGCTAATGTAACTGGATCGGCAGAATCTTATATTGGAGCTCAAGCCTCATCATCAAATTCGATTACAAGTTTATTTTCACAAGGATTTTCGAAAATTAAAATAGTTAAAGATTCAAGTGGAATAAAAAATATTATTTTTTTTAAATATGATTCAGATGTTTCTCTAGATAATACCGCTAATGATAATTGTAGATCCGATAGAAACTGTGTAGAAATATCTTGTAATGGTGGTAAAATTTCCGGATTAAAAGCCCAAGCTGACAGCTCATCAATTAAATCCTTATCTGTAATTTGTTCGGGAAATAACAATGATCCAGCAACTTCAAATGAAAATGTTTGCACAATTTATGGAAGAATATTAAATCCTAGTGCGGAAAAAGCTCCATCAAGTGGCGCTGGTATTGATGTAGATTCTTCTTCGGATTATTCAAAAATATATTCAACATTAAAATTACGAGCAATAAATTTTTCAATAACCCCATTAGCAACGCAAAAAATAAATCAAGTTTATTTGGGTCTTCAAGGATATGATTCTGCGGACAAGAAATATCTTACGGATTCCGAATGCAAAATCCCATTAAATATTCCAAGCTGTATGGTTGATGGCGATTCATGCGTTATTCAATATTCTCAAATCAGCGAATCTGAGCTTGCTGGATGTCATAATGGTGATGGATTGAGTGGAATAATTGCTAGTGACAAAGGAGGAACTGGTGGTGGTGGAGGAGGAAATAATTCAAAGCAAACCAGAATTCCAAATGGCCATGTTGCCGGAAGCGATTCGGCTGAGGCTGGGACAAATGGAGAATCTTATATAAATCCAGAATTTGATTTTAATGATGTCGCGGATTTCGCTTACAATCCGTCTGGAGGGAACGCGGGAAAGGGGGCATTGTCATCAGCACAAAATGGACAAAATGGCTTGTTAGAATTATCAAATTCTAGCGGAACATTAATTGCGATTCCCACCTCCCCTTATACCTACACATTCCCAGCTGGCGAAACAAAAATAAAATATAAAATTCGAGGTGCCGGCGGAGGTGCCGGAGGAAATTGTCTTGTTCTAAATGGAGGAGCTGGATCCAATGGCGATTCTTTTCAAGGAACATTAGATTTTAGCAATTATTTAAGTAACTCCCCAACAAGAGACTTAACTTTTGAAGTAAAAAAGGGGAAAGGTGGGTATTCTGGAAAAAATTGTTTAACAGCAATTGACGCTGATTCGTCAAAAAATAAAGATTTAGTTGATAAATTAAAAGGTGGAAATGGTGGATTTGATAATAATGGACCCGGAGATGGTGGTGCGGGAGGTTCGGCTTCCTATATAGCTTTAATCAGAGCAGATGAATCAGCGGATGCTTTACGTAAAGATTTTTTAGTGATTGCTGGCGGTGGTGGTGGTGGCGGCGGAGCTGTTTCTAATATAAGTGGCTCTTCCTCAAAAGACATACCTTATAAAAGATCCGAAAAACTCAATTCTAATATTTTCGGATATAGATTAGGAGTCTCAGTTTCAAATTTAGCACTTGCAACGCCATTTGACTATTATGAATATGATGATTTTTTTAGTAAAAGATCTTCCGGAGCGACTACAATTTCGAAAGATCCCGTTAAAGAAGTAAGTGTAAAAACCAGCGCTAATTCTTCTGAATTAATTTTTGTTCGCAAGGGTCAGGTTTTAAGAATTTTGCCAAAAAGTTTTGAGAAATTATGGAATTCCAAAGAGGGTCCTAAAGAGTGTGGAGTTGGAATGATTATGAAAATTAGTCCCAGACCAGCCGCCTTATGTCTGAGAGGAATTGAAGAAACGATACAAAATTTTAATTGCGTCCCAGACGTCCCTAGTCAGGTTATTTCGATGACTAGTGGTTCTCCAACTATAGGTTCAATAAGCAATCCTGTGGTTACGGGATGTAAAATTGTAACTACATGCACTGATTTCAATGCTCCGAGTTATTTTTGTCCGATTAATACAGATCAATGTAAGGGAATTAGTTGCACTGGAGCGGGAGATGCTACTTCTGCAAAAACGGGATGTACTTTTCAAGAAGCCGATGTTAGTACCCATTGTCCCTCATCTTCTTGTCCAAGTAGTAGCTTGGTTACGAGTTATAACGTGGCAATCGACCCCGATTATAATTGCTCACAAACTCAAACTACTTGTGAAGCATGCAGACAAAAAAGAATGCAAGAAATCATCCAATCTCCTAAAATTACCATTTCAGCCAACGAAGCTTATAAATGTTATCATTTCGAAGATTATAAAAAAAGTGTCAATAATTTTTTAACAAGCTATAACGCTCAACAAACTTCAAGTGAAAAGAGTACATTAATTACTTCAGATCCAAGTATAAAAGTTATTTCTGATTATGATAACAATTATAAGTTTGGAAATTTTGAAAACCATAAACCCGTTGATCAATTTGGCGATATGGAGCTCAAAGATTCTATAAAATTTCTTGATGAGGGAATAATAAATCAGTTAATTGTAATGAATAGCGATTTTAAAACTTTTGATTCAGATGTTTTTGGAAACATTTCATCTTTAACTCCTGCTTCAGGTCCAGCTGATATTGGATCTAGAAGAGCGGTTTATGATTCAAACAGAAGGTTAGCTTCAGCTGGGACTGCAGGAACTTATTCCAATGGAGATAAATTAATTGTTTCATTATGTAAAGAGGATGCAAAAGATGACGTGGAATGTAAATCAGAGAGCGGTATTACTGAAACTAGTACTAGTGCAATTTCTTCGCCAAAATCCTTGGGTTTGTTTACGAGCGTATATATTCCTACCTCCCCTCCTGGCACTCCTCCTCCTCCTGATAATTTTGCTTTTGATTCAAAGGGAGTTTTACGAAGGGTTTCGAGCGGTCAAGTTGGAAGTGTTTTAAATTGTGATAGAGCTACTGAAAATGATAATTTTATATGTTTCAAAAATGATTTAGGTAATGCGGGAGAAATCGAAAAATATCGACTTTCTTTTGCCATTAAGTTTCCGGATAGTTCGAATACTCAAAACGAAAAAGGACATTATGAAGTTAAGATTGAAAAAAGAAATCCCACCTCAACTCTATCCGGTGGAGTAGTTGATAATATTTTACGTCCAATTATTACAAATTTAGATGGAGCAAGAATCAATGACCCTTCTACTACAGAAGTTGATGAATCAAAAGGAATTGCTGAAAATTTTTATGTACAATTAATTAATCATCCGCTTTATAGAAATATTTTAACTTTGATTGTGGTTTTATCTTTTTCTTTTTATGGAATGGGTTTTTTAATGGGAATTAATGAATTTAAAAATTCCGAAATAGTTAAAATTTTATTAAAAGTAGGATTTATTTATTTATTTACATCCACAACTTCTGGATGGGTGTGGTTCGAGAAATTTTTTGTTGATTTCTTTAAAAATGCCGTTGATTTTATTACTTTTTCAGTGGCGGAAACCTTTGACTCTGCTAATTCCGGCGAATATAGAGCAAAAATTACTGCCTCGGATTATTATGATAAAGCAATTTTATTTAAAAGCGTTGATAAAGTAATTGATTTGATAATTAGCGCGGTGGTTCAAAAGAAAATTTTAGCTCTGCTCTTTTCTAGTATCTTTGGCTGGATCTATTTTCTTATACTTTACTATTGTTTATTAACCTATGTTTATGCAATAGCTAATGCGATGCTATTATATTTAACTTGTCAAATTGTTGTTTCGATTCTCTTCGTTCTCGGTCCGATTTTCTTTGTGTTTTTAATGTTTAAAGTAACCAAAGATATGTTTGATAATTGGATTAAAGCGTTAATCGGATTCTCATTGCAACAAATATTTTTGATAATGACTTTGTCCTTATTTAATACCTTTGTTGTAGCTTTCCTAAAACTTTCTTTGGGGTATAGAATATGTTGGGCAAATGTTTTAAGTATAAATTTACTTTATACTAAAATTTCATTGTTAAACTTTTGGATTGTGGCGGGAACAAATTCACCTGAAGCTGGAATGGAAGATATTCCCGAAGATAGTTTTGGAAGCGATTCCAACATGCCATCTTTATATTTATTTCTTTTCCTGATGACGACGGTTTCATTAATGAAAAAATTTATAGAATTATTTACAACTCTTGCCGTAAGTTTATCGGGAGGATTGAAAGCTTCATCACTTGCTTCCGATGCCGTTAGTGCCGCTAAAGATTTTTCTAAGAAGGTTGGAGCCAAGGTTGGTCAAGCCTATGGCGCAACCATTGGAAGAGTTGTTTCTAATGTTGATAATTTCCTTTTTGACTCAGGAAGTATTGCCGATTCAAGAAGAGCCGAGGAAAGAAAAAACTTTGCTTCTGATATGAAGACAAAAGCGACTCTTATAACGCAAGGAAATGAAGCTGTTAGTAATTATAAAAAAGAAAACGCTCTAGCATTTTCCAAAATGAATTCTAGCGAGCAAAAACAGAAACTAGAAAGCGTTAGAGATGAAGCTATGAGCAAATATGCTAGTGATAATGGAATTAGTGAGTCAAAACTAGATCAATTAAAAAACTCTTCAGGAATAAACTATACTGGAAATAATCTTTTTGGAGCCTTGGCTCAAGCTGGAAATCAAGCGGTCTTCTCAGGAGGAAGTCTATTTAATCCAATTGCCGATAAAAAAGTCGACACTTCTTTTTCTAAATCAGAAGCAAATGCCGCTTTGAAGAAAATGGATGGAGGAAAAGCTGGAGACGATAAACGCGATGAGTTTATCAAAAATGTTGAAGATGGAAATGTTAAGGTAAATAAAGGTAAAATTGAAAATGCTAGGAAGGTTGCTATTTCTGCCGTGCCAAGAATTGTTTCTGCAGTTTTAAATCCAAAGTCAACTGCGCAATCTGCATTAAAAGTAGCTACTTCTCCGGTTTCAAATGCATTATCAAGCAATAGAGTTAAAAGCGAAGTAATCGCTAATCTTGAAAAATCAGGTAAAATTTCAACAATTAAGAGTGTGGCGCCATCATTTCTAAAAAATTGGGCAAGAAGCGATGAAGATAAAAAAATTATACGAGATAAAACCAGAGAAGTTATTAATGAAAGAGAAGATTCTTTTGGGAAAAAACAAGGAAATCAAACGAGTAGATCGGTTTTAAAAGATCTAAAAGTCACAAGTGATTACGTAAAAAATACCGAAGCAAATTCGGGACAAGATTTTTCTAAAACAAGTGAAGGATCTTTTAAGGCAAAGGTTGTAAGATTTGGTAACAGAGCTAAAAATGCCATCCCACTGCCCCCTTTCAACTCTCCAAAACCAAAAGAAAACACCGATAAAGCACAAATTGTTCCAACCCAAACAAAAGATGATTTAAATAAAAAGAAGATATCAGAGCTAGCGGGTTTGGAGACTTTGAAAAAAAGAGACCAAGATTTTTCCGAAAAAATTAAAGAAAAATCTGGAGATTTTAATCATTTAGATAAAATGAAAGATTCTTTGAAAGAAAGTTCGAAAACAAATGAAGAAGAAAGAAAAAAATTGCCTTTTTTTAGTTATGAGAGATTTTTTGGCAAGAACAAGGATAGTGTTTCCGTCGATATTAAAAATGATATAGGTACAAATGGCTCTGATAAGGTAAAAAAAGCTTTAGATAAAATTGAAAAATACGGTAGAACTTCAAAAAAATTGGAAAAAATTGATGAATTAATGCAAAAAGAACTTGGGAATAAGGGTTCGGATTTGATATCTTTGGTTGAACAAAGAAAAGAATTTAGAGCTGATATTGTTGAAAAAGAATTAAATCTTAAAACTTTAGATCGTAAAATTGAGGTCGTCGATTTGACCGAAAAAGCAAATGAAATTAAGGCTAAATGTAATAAAGATATTGAAAAATTTAATGAAAATAGAGCTGCAAATAATGCATTAGCCACTGTTAGAAAAATTAATGTTTTCAAAGCTATTCCTAGAGCTTTGAACATGGTTGCGGAAGGTGTGGTTAGAGGCTATAGATCAGTTGTAAATAGTCCAAGAAACTTTATAACTGGAGGTAAAGATAAAAATCCAAATAGCACTAGTGCTTCCGCTCCGGTTCCAAGAATTCCTTCTCCTCCTAGTTTATCACCTCTTAAGGTTGTCCAAGAAGCAAAAAAAGCACGAAAAGTTTTAGAGCAATTTAAAAAAATAAGTTCAAAAAAAGATTTAGAGCGTTTCGTTACAAAATTTGAGCATATGGTTCCAAAAACAAATAATAGCAATATAACATAAATATTGCTGTTTTTGAATTTAATATAATAATTTCGAAATTAATAAAATTTTATAATAAAAAATTAAAAATGATTAATAAAAATAGCAAAAACAATCAAGCCAATTGCCTGCAAAAGCTCGCTTGTTTGTTGTTTTTGTTTTTATTAATTTCTTGTCAAGAAGAGCGCGGATGTATAGATTCTGATGATTTTGGTGAATATGAAACTCATACTTTTTCAGTTGAGTCAAGTTTGCTTGATAAATTTTGCACCTATAATAATCAAATTGAGAGAGGATCCCCCCTTCAGCCATGTGGAATTAAAGCATGTTTGAATGTGCCTACCAATGAGGTAGATATTTGTGAAGACTTCTGCAGAAATAGTTCAACGAAACCAGATTGCGTTTCGATCAGCAGAACTGCTGAGCCACTTTGGGTTTCGGTTGGAAGTGCTCTTGATAAAATAACAATTGATAGAAATTCTAAAATTTTAATAACAGCCCAAGGTAATGTAATGCTTGGGGGGAGTTCGGAAAAACAATTGGTAGGAATTTCAAATGCTGATATTGGAAAAGAGTCGTTGATGCAAGATCAAGCTAAGTCTAATTTGATAAAAGTTGGCAATGAAAATTTAAACATATTTTTTAGCAATAAATTTACTGAAGCTAGTAATAATTATTTTAGAAGTATATCGGAGTTAGGTTCTAATCCATCAATTTCTTTAGTCCCCGATGCTACCAATACAGATAACATTATTAACAATAAATTAAATACAGATTTTCATATTGCTAACGGCGCCAGAAAAGTTTTTGCTTATTTTTTAAAATATCCGGATGGCATGGATTCTATATATAAAAAAGTTAACGTCCCAATTTTCCCCGATCCAGACGCTTGGAAGCCTTGCGCTGGAAGAACAGATGGCAGTGTAAAAAATCTTGATTGTGGAGGAGGATGTGATAATGGGACCGAGTCGCAATGTGGTGATTATCGTAGTATTTTAAGCGCTTCGGATAAACTACAAATTAATGGTGAGAATATAGATAAATATAATGTTCATTTAACTAAACTTTTTAAAATTAAAAATGAGACAAGAGCAAATTCAAGATTTGAAGATGGAACAGGATTTATAATATCTAACGAAGATAATAATATAGTGGGAACTGACGTTAATCCATCTGAAGCGGTTATATATAAAGAGTTACCAAGAGCAGCAGAAACTTTTATTGTTACTCCTACAAGTGATTATATTTATAAATTTTCTGCTGGTTTAAATTCATCTTGTGCAGATAATACAATTAAACTAGTTGAAACTACATTAGCGGGAGGGATATCTGAAAAAGTTATTGTTTTTGGAGTTGAATATGAATTGTTAAAGGGCAAAACATATTCATTAAGAAACCCAACCTCATCTGATTGTGACATAGAAATTAAATCCTATTCTTTTCACGAAATTAAATTCCAAAATTCTGGTTATGTAAGTTTCGGAATTCCGAAACAATTTTTTGCAACAACCACTCCTACGAGCCTTCCAGCGACTGATTCAAGCGTTAGAAATTGTAGATTAAAATTTAAAATTATTAACGCCGATGGAACGGAAGATTTCAGAAATTATGGTGATTATTTTGACACCTATGGTGATTATTTTGGCACCATAGGGACTGGTGGCGCTTTAACCTCAGCATCAACTCCTGCGGTAACAGTTATTCCAGATAAATTTTTTGTAAAAGCTACTTTTTCTGGAAATATTGCTAATGCAACTCTTCCGGGTTCTTCCATATCATTTACTAGTTTAAATTTATCTTTATCTTCAGGTTCATTTTATGCTTTTACAAAAACTTCGGGTACAACTTATTCGGTAGTGCCCATAGCGCAAGATGGGCTTCAGCTAGCTAATATTCCATCTGGTTCGAGTACAAATGCAAATATCGATACACAATTTTTTGTTAGAAAAAATCAAACAATCAGATTTAATCCGGCAAGTTGGAATGGAACATGGAAATCTTTAGTTGCGAAAACTGATGGTAGCGCTGGTTATGATACCCATGAGGGTATTGCTTGCGGAAAAGGTTTTTATATAAAACAAATCCCAAGACCAGCGGTTTTTTGCACTAATATCGATGTTGAAGAATATCGCGATGTTAATGAAGATTCAGTTTCAGCAAATGATTGTAAAAATGGTTTTGTTATGGATAGCACTGGCAAAAAAAGAATTGGTTGCGATATAAGTAAGAGTTTAT
>JBIIBR010000197.1:0-2648 GCA_044239285.1 Rickettsiales bacterium
CTTTAAATGGCGTGATTACTCTGGTTCTTACATTTATTCTTCTCTTAACAAAGATCAAACCGAATCAATTGCATTTCGCGATCGAGTCGGAAATTTTAATGGCATTAGAAGCGTTACTTACGAACAAATTTTTAAAACTCCTTATATCGGTTTAGAATATCAAAAAGATTTGTTTGATAAAAAAATTTATGGCAATATATTTGGTAATTATAGTAATCTTGTTACAGCCGAAGATGAAGATATTCACCACCAAAGAAATATAAAATTTAATGAATATTTTAAGAATGGTGAATATTATAATTGGGGAGTCAATATTTTCGGCAAAATTAAAGAAGATCTTTATTTGGGTGCTGGTTATGAATTCGTTTATTATCCAGAAAATCGCGGTTATACAATCGTTAAAGATTTAGATAAGAATGAGTCTGGCAGATATGATGATTCAGCTGGAATAAGAAATAAATTTAGTAAAATTTCGCTAAATTTAAAATATAATTTTACAACAAATTCTAACCTTTTTTATTAAAAATATTATGAAAACAAATGCAAATTCGATTCGCATCGGCAATGTTTTAGAATTCCAAAATCAATTGTGGAAAGTTATTAAACGTGAACATGTTAAGCCGGGAAAAGGTGGCGCTTACATTCAAGTCGAAATGAAAAATATCGTTACTGGCAATAAAACCAACACCCGCTATGCTTCAAGCGAAGATGTCGAAGTGGCTTTTGTTGAGCAAAAAAATATGCAATTTCAATATTTTGATCAAGATGAAATTGTTGCGATGGACATGGAGAGTTTTGAATCTTTTAATTTTAGCAAAAAAATTGTCGGTGAAGCTTTGCCATTCTTAACTGAAGGCATGAGTATTCGCATCGAATATTGTAACGACAAACCAATTTCAATTTTTTTGCCCGAGCAAGCTAACGCTATAATTGCTCAAGCGGATTCGGTGGTGAAAGGTCAAACAGCTTCGGCATCTTACAAGCCGGCAATCCTTGAAAATGGTGTTCGCGTTATGGTTCCGCCTTTCATCGAATCAGGCGAAGAAATTATTGTTAACACTGAAGATTTTAGTTATGTTAGCCGAGCAAAATCATCTTCATAAAACGCCAAAAATGATTTTTGATTTTGTTAAAATGAGTGGCGCGAGCAATGATTTTGTAATCATCGACAATCGCTTTGATGTTAAAAAAATCAATGCCGAAATTGTAAAAAAAATTTGCCATCGTCAAAATATTGGTTGTGATCAACTGATTTTAATCAATAATTCGGCGGATAAATCCGCTGAAATCGCTTGCGAAATGCAAATTTTTAATAGCGACGGCTCCCAAAGCTCAACTTGTGGCAACGCCACAAGATGCGTCGCCAAAATTATTTTTGATGAAGATTTATCAAAAAATAAAATAAAAATTAAAACTCAAGCAGGAATATTAGATTGTTTCAAAATTAATGAAGATTTAATAAAAGTTAATTTGGGAGAGCCAAAAGTTGTTGATTCAAAAATTGATTTGGAAGGTTTTGAGTTCATTCACATTAACGTCGGCAATCCTCATGCTGTAAGCTTTGTCGAATCAATTCCACAAGATGAAATTTTCTTTAAAACGGGGCAAAAAGTTGAAAATAATTTACAATATTTTCCACAAAAAACTAATGTCGAATTTGCTAAAATTATCAATGATTCCTTGATCGAAGTTAGAGTTTTTGAACGTGGAGTCGGCGAAACTTTGGCGTGCGGTTCTGGAGCTTGTGCCGTCGGTTTTTCGGCAATTTATAAAAATTTAATTAAAAACACAGCGGTAACTGTCCGCTTTAAAGGCGGAGATTTATTAATTGAATTTGACGGCACCAATATTTTCATGACCGCGGGGACGCAAAAAATTTTTAAAGGAATTATCGATGAAGATTTTTTATCATAAATTTTTTATAAAAATTTTATTTTTTCTCGGGATTTTTTTTGTAAATTCGGTTTTTTTAATTTATTCAGCTCAAGCTCTCAATCCCGAAATACGACTCAGTAATCCTGACGATGAAAATCGCGCCATGAATTTATTTTTACAAGTCCGTTGTTTAGTGTGCAATGGGCAAGTAATCGAAAATTCCGACAGCAAATTCGCCTTCGACGTTCGCAGTTTAATTCGTGAACAAATTTCTCAAGGCAAAAGCGACGACGACATCAAAGAAAATTTGGTTGCCACCTTCGGCGAAGATATTTTAAACCAACCCAAAAATTCCAGCATTTTATTACTAACCCTCATTTCCCTAGGTCTCTCAGCAGTGATTTTTTTTAAGGTTTTTGCGAGAAGAAAATAAAATTTCCACTTTATTTTTTTTAAGAAAAATCATTGATCTAAAAATTTTTCTTTAAATAAATTTAATTAATAAATAAAATATATTAAATTTATAAACCAAAAAATTACAAACTCAAAAAACAAATTTATGTCTAAAAAATTTAAGAAAAATTATGAACACAAATCATTTGACGACATTCAGTGGGAAAAAGTCAGTGAAGAAAAAACTAATTTAGCTTATGATAATGGAGTTAAATTTCTTGAAGATTTAGATGTTTCCCAAAAAAATTTAGATGGAAAAGCATTGGTTTTTTTATCTTATTTATTCACTATCTGCGGTGTCCTGCTTTATAATTTACTTT
>JBIIBR010000198.1:0-2646 GCA_044239285.1 Rickettsiales bacterium
TAAAAGCTAATCAAAATTTAGGAATAATTGGTGAAAGCGGATCAGGCAAATCAACGCTCGCTAAGGCCTTGGTTAATTTAACCAAATTTTCAGGACAAATAAATTTATTTGGTGATAAAAATTGGCAAAAAAATAGCGTAGAATTGCGTCGCAAAATCCAAATAATTTTTCAAGATCCATATTCGAGTTTGAACCCGCGCATGAAGGTTTGCGAAATAATTTCTGAAGGTTTAATTATTCATAAAATTGCCACTAAAAATTTTGAAAAAGATGTTCGTGAAATTATGAAAAAAATGAATCTCGACGAAATTTTATATAATAATTTTCCGCATCAACTTTCGGGCGGACAAAGACAGAGAGTGGCTTTGGCACGAAGTTTAATTTTAAATCCTGAAATTTTAATTTTGGATGAACCAACTTCGGCACTTGATTTTGCAACGCAAAATGACATTTTGAATTTATTAATTTCATTGCAAAAACAGCAAAAAATTTCTTATATTTTAATTTCACATGATTTAGAAGTGATTGCTAAAATTGCCGATGATATTGCGGTTTTGAAAGATGGCGAAATCGTTGAATATCAAGATGCTAAGTCGATTTTTTCAAAGCCACAAAATGAATATGTTAAAACATTAATTGCTTTGGGTTTGTAGTTTTTGTTTAAAAATTTTTAAACTCTTGCTAAAATATTTTCTTTATTTTTGGTTTTTAATTCTTCTAAAATATTCGGCGTGATTTTCTTTAAATCGCGTAAATTTAAGTTCGGATCTTTCTTCGCTAAATCATGAATTTGAGTGGCAAATTCTTTTCTGATTTCCGAAGAAATATTTGAATTTTCATCCTCCCAATTTCCAATAATTTTTTCAAAATCTTCTCTGGTATACTCGCTTAAAGACTTTACCGAAATTACATCACAACGATTCTTAATAGCGGGGCTAAAAGCCGATCTGCCGGCATTTGTTGCCTTGTTGACGCTGGCAATAAGCATGAATCCAGCTTGAGGTTTGATATTTGGATTTTCAGGATGTTGACCCGTTAATAATGCGTTGATGGTTTTTTCTAAGCCACCATCTTTGATGCGAGTGTTCATCTCGTCAAAAACAACGATGACGCCGAGCTCAAAGGCTTTAATTAATTGCTTTTTAATTTCTTCGATCGGCATACTGGCGGAGATTTTGTAATAATGATGAGGTTTTGTTGCGGGGGTAATTTCTGATTCCAAACCTTTTTCTCTTTCAATTTCTCGCTTCAAATTTTCCAATGACTCAATCTTTGTTATTCCTCGATTTTCTAGCACTGCTTCGATCATAACGCTTTTGCCAACGCCAGAATCGCCTTCAAAAATTACTCCGCAAGTTCCTAAAAAATCTGATGGAAGTCCACCTTGTTTTTGTAATTGCCTAATCTGAATTGCCGATTGTAATTCATCGATGCTTTGTTGATTCGATGTGGTGGCGATAAAATTAGCGTTTTGAACTTCTTTGGTTTCGGTTGGAGATATTTGTTTTACAATTTCTTTTAAAACTTTTTCTTGTAATTCTCGCACTGTTTCTTTAGGTATGTCGTCATCGGCTGGAAGCCCTTGGTTTTTGGCTTTGTAAGCTTTGATTTGTTCGATGGCGATTTCTTTAAATTCTTCTTCATTTATTTTGCTTTTAATATCTTCAGAACAACCATCATAAATCGGTGTTTTTAAAATATCTTCGTAAATATAATCAACCGGAAAATCTTGTAAATACCATTCGGGAATTTGGCAATCTTCGAATAATTTTTGTTTAAAACGATTGCCGTAATTTGGTGGATTGCCGAGAAAAACTACTTTGTGATTTGCATCTAATTCATAAGATTTTCCATTGTGAAAAATTGTTTGCGGAAATGTTTTTGGATTATTAGCTAAATCGCGAAACATGGTAAAATTGGTGGAGCCATCAACATTAAATTCATCGATTACTAAGATTTTGGTTTTGCCTTCTGATTTATCCTTCGCCCAAGCGTCAAATCCGGTTAATTCATTGTAAACCGCAACATCGCCCGCTTGAGTTAAGCCACTTTTTTCAACTTCACGCAATAATGAACTTTTCCCAACTCCGCTATGACCAAAGATTTGGAGGATTGGATTTGAATCAAGATGAGATTTTAATTGAGATTTTCGGGTTTGGATAAATTTTTCGGACTCTGCTTTTGAATTGTCAGAAATTTTATCTTCGACGCAAGGATGATCTTCTCTTGCAATTTTCTTATCTATTTTTACGGTCTCGGGAGAATACTTTATCTTGTAAAGAGATGGATCAAGCCAAGAAAGTTTTGAGGATTGTGGTTTGGATTTCGAAACATTTTTATCCTCAATTATAAAATATAAATTAGAATATTGTTGTTGCAAATCCAAAATTTGCGGATGAAGTAAAGGTAATAATTCAGCAGAAAATTCGCCTTTGAGAATCACAGATTCGCCCCCATCAAGCTTGGTTTTAAGGTCACTTTCGATTTTTTCAAAAGCAAAATGTTGAGCATCATCTTTTGAGACTAATTTATGTTGATTCTTGCCAAATAAATCAGAATATGAAGTGTCTTCAATATTAATAATTGTTGGAGACGATAAAGATTCTTTGAGTGAATTTAATGATTCTTCAATATTGTTGGTGATGG
>JBIIBR010000021.1:0-10694 GCA_044239285.1 Rickettsiales bacterium
TTTGCACTCATATGTGTCCTTATGCGCGTTTTCAATCGGTAATGTTCGATGATAATACTTTAATAATTTCTTACGATAAAAAACGTGGTGAAGAACGAGGAAAATGGCATCGCGGTGAGAGTTTTGAAAATCGCGGTCATTGCATCGATTGCAAACAATGCGTCGTGGTTTGCCCTACGGGAATTGATATTCGCAACGGTTTGCAAATGGAATGTATTGCCTGCGGTTTGTGCATCGATGCTTGCGATGAAGTAATGCATAAAGTTGGTTTGCCCAAAGGCTTAATTCGCTACGACTCCCTTTCGCACTTGCTAGATCCAATTCCGCAAAAAAAATTTCGTTTTTTGCAAGCTCGCACTTTTTATTATAGTGCCATTTTAATTCTGGTTTCGACTTTAATGTTAATGAGTTTGATTTATAAACCGCAAATCGAAACTTCGATTTTTCAGGAGCGCAATCCGCTATTTATAACATTAAGCGACGGCTCGATTCGTAATGTTTATAATCTTAAAATTATCAATAAAAATCACGAGGAAAAGCAATTTTCTTTGGCAATTTCTAAACCAAATTTTGCTGAAATTAAAATCTCGAATCACGATGAAAAAAAGCTTAAAATCCCCGCCGAAAGTGCGGTTGATTTGAAGGTTTTCGTTACAATTCCAGCGCAAAATATCGCCGAAATTACTGAGGAGCAACTTTTAATTGGAATGATTTTACAAGATTTGGAGACACAAAAAATTGAAAAAATTTCCACGATTTTTATTGGAAAATAACTAATTTTTTTACAAAATTTATTTATCTATTCAACCGTAACTGACTTCGCTAGATTCCTTGGCTGATCAACATCATGACCTTTAAAAAGCGCCACATAATAAGCTAGTAATTGCATTGAAATTACGGGCAATAGCGCCTCCTGAATTGAATTGGAAATTTCAGGAATTTCAATGCGATATTTCGCCATTTTGCCAAATAAATTAAGCCCTTTTTTGTCGCTTACAAAAAATATTTTTCCGCCTCGAGCATTAACTTCTTGAGCGTTCGATAAGGTTTTTTCAAAAAGTTCATTTTCTTTGTTGCGAGCTCCAATTACAATGACGGGCATGGTTTTATCAATTACCGCAATTGTGCCATGCTTTAATTCTCCCGCTGAAATTCCTTGCGCATTTATGTAGGTTAATTCGCGAAATTTTAAAGCCGATTCCAAAGCTGTTACGTGAGAAATCGAGCGACCAATATATAAAACTTGTTTTGATTTAGTAAGTTTGGAAGCGATTTTTTTGATGTTGCGAATTTCGGCATCTTCAAGCATTTGATTCATTTTACTTCCGCAATTTGCCAAGCTTTGCAATAATTGGGAACATTTAATTTCGGAAATATTTTTATTGAGCATCGCCAAATTAATCGCAAAAATTGATAATACCGCAATTTGGGCGGTATAAGCCTTAGTTGAGGCGACGCCAATTTCTGGACCAGCCAAAGTTCTGATTACAACGTCAGAAAGTTGTGCCATCGTGCTATGCGCAACATTGACGATTGATAAAATTTTCTGCTTATTTTGTTTGGCATATTTTAATGCCGCCAAAGTGTCCGCCGTTTCTCCCGATTGCGAAACGAAAATCATTAAATTATCATCGCGAAATGGCGCTTTGCGATAACGAAATTCCGACGCAATATCGACTTCAACTTCAACATTAGCGATTTGTTCAATTAAATATTTGCCAACCAAACCCGCATAATAAGAGGTTCCGCAAGCAATTATAGTAATTTTTTTAATTTTAGCTAAATCAAAATTAAAATTTGGTAAATGAATTTTGTTTGAAGATAAATCAATATAAGCTTGTATAGTTTCATTTAAAACAAAAGGCTGTTCATAAATTTCTTTGAGCATGAAATGATCATACCCGCCCTTGCTAATTCGGCTTTTTTGGGTTTCCATAATTTTAGGAATTTTTTTAACCTCATTGCCGTTTTTATCAAAAATTTCAACACGATTTTTGTAAACTAAACCAAATTCATCATCATCTAAAAAAATAACTTTATTGGTGAAATCTGCCAAGCCGTAAAAATCCGAAGCAATAAAATTTTCATTATCGCCAATGCCGATGACGATTGGCGAGCCTCGCTTGGCAACCGCAATCACATCATCGCGATTTTTAAACATAGTGGCGATGGCAAAAGTCCCTTGAAGTTCTTCGGCGGTTTTTAATAATGATCGCAAAATATCGCCATCGGCTAAATAATTTTGTTCGATTAAATGTGGAAGCACTTCGGTATCAGTTTGACTTAAAAAACGAACGCCATTTTTTACAAGTTTAGATTTGATTTCTTGGTAATTTTCAATAATTCCATTATGCACAACGCAAATTTGTGAAGAAGCGTGCGGATGAGCATTTTCTTTGCTTGGAACGCCATGTGTTGCCCATCGAGTATGACCAATTCCCATGTTTGCAATGAATTTTTTCTTTTTTAAAACAGCTTCTAATTTACTAATTTTACCTTCTTCTTTGATGATATTAAATTTCTTATCTTCATATAAAGCGAGACCGGAAGAATCATAACCACGATATTCAAGTTTTTTTAAGCCATTGAGAATAATTTCGCTTACTTTATTTGCGCCAATTGCGCCGATAATTCCACACATTTTTGATATAAATTTAGATTATAAAATTACTTTTCATCTTACGGTAAAGGGGTTTTTCGATATTGTAAATTGTAATCTTTTGTAAAAAATAGTAATAAAATGAAAAATTATTTTTGGTTAATTTACTTGAGAAAAAGATATTTAATCTAATAATTAAAAAAATAATTTAAGAAATCTTTCGCGAGAAAAAATTTAATTAATACAAATGCATTTTATAAAAAAAATTTTTCAATTTATTTTTTATATTCTAATTCTTACCCAGCCCTTTTACGCCAATGCGCAAGAGTCAAAAACTACAATTACAAAAATTGAATTTTCTAACAATAAAAAATTATCTATAACTTTAAATAATTTTGCTGAATATAAATTATTTACCCTTTCAAAACCAGATCGTTTGTCGATTGAAATTAAAAATGCCGAACTTTTTAAAAAAGATTATTCTCCGAAAAAACCCGATTTTATTTCGAAAATAACTTTTCATAAAAATAATCAAACACTGATTATTACTTTATTTTTTCAAGAAAAATATTTAGCAAAAAATACAAATTTTGACAAAAAAAGTAAAATTATTTCTTGTGATTTGGTGCCAAAAAACAAAGCCTCCGCAAATTATTCTCAAGACGATAAAAATCAATTACAAAATCTTATTTTAGAAGAAAATAAAGATGATTTAGTTCAAATTCCAGCTCCAAAAAATGCTGTCAAAAATAGCGAAGAAAAAAAACCGCTTAAATTAGAAAAAGAAAGTAAAAAAATTGAAGATAAAATGCAGATTAACCAAGAAAACGATGACAATAAATTGATTATAAAAAAAACTGCCAACTCCGTGGTGAAGTATAAAATCAGAGGAGAGAAAACGAAAGATAGAATTCAGCAAAATAAAGTTTCACCAAATCCAATTGCCAGCGAAAAAATTTCACAACCCACTAAAAAACCGGTAATCGTGATTGATGCTGGTCATGGTGGCAAAGATCCGGGAACGATTGGGGTTTATGCGCGAACTAAAGAAAAAAACATCACTCTTTCTTACGCTAAAGAACTTGCCAAACATTTAATTAATGAAAAAAAATATAAAGTTTATTTAACGCGCGATGAAGATTTTTTCATTCCTCTCGACAAAAGGGTAGCTAAGTCGCGACGCAAAAAAGCCGATTTATTTATTTCGCTTCACGCCAATTCGATTGTCGATAAAAATATTTCGGGATTTTCGATTTACACATTATCCGACAACTCTTCCGACAAACAAGCAGAGCTCTTGGCGCAAAAAGAAAATCAAGCCGATATTCTTAGTGGCATAGATTTTTCGGGAGCGAGTAAAGATATAATGAAAACTTTGATTGATCTATCGCAAAGGGAATCAAAAAACAGTTCGGCGCGCTTCGCTAAATACGTTATTAGAGACATAAAAAAAGCCGAAATAGAAATTTTACAAAACACCCATCGCTTTGCCGGATTTATGGTTTTAACCGCTCCCGACATGGCTTCGGTTTTAGTTGAGCTTGGTTATTTATCAAATCGACATGAAGAAGAAATGCTTAACAGCGCTTCTTATCGTAGGTTGGTTGCCAAGACATTAACTAATTCGATTAACCAATATTTTAAAAATTTTAAATAAAAAATATGTCCGAACCTAAAAATAAAGAAGATCAGCAAGCTGGTTTATTTGGAATTCCTTACGGCGAAAAAGCCTCGCCATATTATCTAACTCCCGCCATAACGCAAAGTTTAAATTTACTCGAATTAACTTTGCAAAAAACTGATTTTGAAAAAACTGATTTTGAAATTTTGAGATCGACTTTGAGCTTACTGCCAATTACCGAAATTAGTCGTTTGAGATCAACAATTTCAGTTGCATCTCTCGATAATTTAGCCAAAAAAGCTGATATTTATGAAAAAACTCAAACAATCGAAATCGAAAAATCGACTTTACCAAATCAAAAAGAGGATAATAAAAATAAGTATTTAGATCAAGAAAATGAACTTTTTAAAAATAAAGATTTGGAAAACTTTAATCCAAATCAAAAATTATTAAGCAAAGAAGAAATAAACAAATTAATGGCAAATTTTTTGAGTGAGCGCAATGATTTGGCGCAAAATATGGAAGAAATAAATAAGCAAATTAGCCTAGAAAATAATAAACAAAACAATATTTCAAATTAAAAAATAAATTTTGTTGCAAGACATGTTTCTTTTTAATAAAATATAGAAAATTTTGATAATAATTTAGACTTATGAAAAAAACTTTTAGCATCTTATTTGCCAGCTTTATTTTTATTGGAGTTTTGTGTTTGAGTTTTGCATTCATAATATTTAAACAATTCAGCGAAAACTTACCAGATTACGAGCAATTAAAAAATTATAACCCGATGATAACCACTCGTCTCTATGCCTCAGACGGGTCTTTAATCAGCGAATTTTCCAAAGAAAAACGTATTTTTGTTCCCATCGATTCAATTCCAAAAAATTTAATTAATGCATTTCTCGCAGCCGAGGACGCTAATTTTTACAAGCATTCCGGAATTGATTTATTCGCAATTTTTCGCACCTCCGTCACCAATACTTTTGGCGTTCTTAGCGGGGAAGGGGGCATGGGCGGGGCTTCGACCATTACTCAGCAAGTTGTAAAAAACTTTTTATTAACTCGTGAAAGAACTTTTCAACGTAAAATAAAAGAAGCGATTTTGGCTTATCGTATGTCAAAATCTTTTCCCAAAGAACGCATTCTCGAGCTTTATTTAAATCAGATTTATCTTGGTTCGGGATCTTACGGAGTTGCGGCGGCGGCCCAAGCTTATTTTGATAAATCGGTCGATGAATTAACTCTCGAAGAATTTGCTCTTTTGGCAACTTTGCCCAAAGCGCCTTCCAAACTTGATCCGCGTAAGAATATTCAAAAAGCTAAAGAGCGTCGAAATTGGGTTCTTGAGCGCATGATTGCCGAAAATTTTATTGAAGAAAAAGACGGAAAATTAGCGATGGAGCAACCAATAATTCTTAAAACTCGTATTGATCAAGAATTGATTCGGGCAAGTTTTTTTTCGGATAGCGTAAAGAAAGAACTTACCGAATTATATGGGTCAGATAATGTCTTTGAAAACGGCATCGTTGTAAGCACAACACTTGATCCAAAACTGCAAAATATTGGCATTAATGCATTTGAAAAAGGTATCGAAGATTATGATAAAAAACATGGTTATCGTGGAGCTTTAGGTAAAATTGAAACTAATGATAAATGGCAAGAAGTTTTGCAAAAATTTGATCCTAAAAAACTTTATAAAGAAACTTGGTTGAAAGCGGTGGTTTTGTCAATTTCTAAAGATTTGGCGTCGATTGGCATTGAAAATGGCGAACTCGCATCAATTGAATTTGCGTCATTAAAATGGGCAAAAAAATATAAAACTATAAATTCTCGCGGTCCCGCTCCCAAAAAATTAACTGAGATTTTAGAAATCGGCGATGTAATTTTAGTTGAAAAATCAGCCAAAGAAGGGATTTATAATTTACGCCAAATCCCCGAAGTTAATGGTGGCTTTGTTGCTCTTGATCCTCACACAGGAAGGGTTTTGGCGATGTCGGGTGGTTATGTTGATTTACCTAATCAATTTAATCGTGCTACACAAGCAATGCGTCAACCCGGCTCAACCATGAAAACTTTTGGTTATATTGCGGCGCTCGAAAACGGCTTTACGCCTGCTTCGGTGGTTATGGATGAAGAAATATCTTTAAATCAAGGGGCGGGATTACCACCTTATCGCCCCTCAAATTATTCGGGCGATTTTTACGGATTAACCACTCTTAGAGTCGGATTAGAGCAGTCGCGCAACGTTACGACGGTTCGCATGGCCGACATGGTCGGTCTTGAAAAAGTCGTTGATGTCGTTAAAAGATTTGGGGTTAATGAAAATCCAAAACGAATTTATTCTTTAGTTTTAGGCTCAACCGAAACAACAGTTTTAAAGCTTGCCACCGCTTATGGTATGATGGTAAATGGTGGTAAAAAAATCACTCCATCAATGCTTGAAAAAATTCAAGATCGCGATGGTAAAACTATTTATAAGCGCGATAAAAGAGATTGTCGAAATTGCTTCATCAATAATCTAAATGATTATATTGAAAAAGCCCCCGAACAATTGCCAATTCCGTATCTAGACGATATCAAAGAGCAAATAACCGATTCTGCCACCGCTTACCAAATTACTTCAATGCTTCAAGGTGTTGTTGATAGAGGAACGGCGGCTCGAGCTAAATCAATTGGCAAAATTGTCGGCGGAAAAACGGGAACGACTAATAACTCATTTGACTCTTGGTTTGTAGGCTTTTCACCCGATTTAGTAATGGCAGTTTATATTGGATTCGACACTCCGAAATCTTTAGGCGACGAAGAAACGGGTGCCTCGGTTGCAATGCCAGTCTTCATTGATTTTATGAAAGAAGCGATTAAAGATAAACCTTCGGTTCCATTCAGAACACCTAATTCCGTTAAGCTTGTTAAGATTGACAGAACCACAGGAAAATATCCAAATCCTTCAACTCCAAAAGAAAAAATATTTTTTGAAGCTTTGAAAATTGAAGATGAAATTGATGAGAATCAAAATGATGAAAATTCAACTCAAAATGATGAAAATTCATCTGAAAATAATGGCTCCGAAGACAATAAAGAAAAGCTTTCGGAACCAAATATTGAAGATAATCAACCTACGGGAATTTACTAATGGATTATAATCTAATTATCAATGTTGCCATCGGTTTTTCAATGGCATTAATATTGCTTCGTTTCTTTCACGCCAATAATTCATACGAAAAAATCTTAAGTTTTTATTTACTATTTACGCAATTTATTTTACTTTTTTTAAATATTTCGAGTCCAGAATTTAAAGAAATATTTGACATTATTATTATATTATTTTTGCTAAAATTAGTGGCAACTTTGTTTTTACTTTTTAATAAGAAAAAAATATGATAAGTTTTCTAATTATTACTTTCGTTTTTGTAACTTCTTTTTTGATTTTGATTACAACTATTTCTTTTCTTCGGGCCAAGGATATTTTTACCATGACTCATGTTGCGATGATTTTTAGTTGCTATATTTTGCCACTCACTTTAATTGCCATTGAAATAAAAAATTTTTCCAGCACATCGATTCTAAAAATAATTACACTTTCATTGGTTAACATCGTTATTGTCAATATTGTTTGTCACTTAATTTTAAGAAGAGCGATGATAAATAAAATTTATCCCGATGCTGAAAATAAAAATAAAACAAACTCAAATTCCTAGTTTTATTATCATGAAAATCTTCAATAAAATACCAGATTAATTATTGTCTATAGTTAATAATTTACAGTGAAAAAAGTTATAAAAAAATTTTTATAAAAAACGTTTTTTAGATTATAAAAAAAAATGTAAATTAGTCGTTGCATTTTTTTTTAATATGATAAATTATCACTGAAATAAAAATAATAATTTTTTTAATCAAAAAAAATATAACTTATGGAAATTGCAATAAAAAATGTCTTAGACGACAAGTTACGTAAGGATTTTCAAATGAATATTCCTTCGCAATTAATTAATCAAAAAATTATAGATTATATCGTAAAAATTCAACCAGAATTTTCGATGGAAGGCTTTGAAAAAGGTAAAGTTCCAGCCGAAACAATTAAAGAAAAATATGGTAAATCGATAATGGCTGAACAATCTGATATTTTGATTTCAGAAGCGATCAGTAAAATTGTAAATGACAACAAATATAAAATTGCTTCATATCCTAAAATTGAATTCAAAACTTTTGAAGAAGGAAAAGATTTAAATTTAGTTGCTTCATTTGAAATATTTCCATCAATGCCCGAAGTTGAATTATCAAAAATTTCTCTAAATAAATATCAAGTTGAATTTTCTGAAGAAGAATTAGAAGAAATGGCGATTAAATCTTTAAAAGCAAAATTAAATAAAGTTAAACAAGACGATATTTATTTAGCAAACTATGGTGATATCGTTATCATTAACTATAATGGAACAATCAATGGTCAAGCTTTTGAAGGTTCAAATGGTGAAAATTTTGAACTAGAACTTGGATCAAAAACTTTTGTTGATAATTTTGAAGAGCAACTTGTTGGAAGAATGACGGGTGAAGAAATTGACGTTAAAGTTAATTTTCCGGCTGATTATTTCAGACCAGCTCTTGCTAATAAATCTGCGGTTTTTGCGGTTGAAATTGTTTCGATTTCAAAATTAGAGAATCAAAAATTAGATAATGAATTTATTCAAAAAACAACAGGACTTGAAGATATTGAAGATCTGAAAGATGATATTTTTGATCAAATGAACATTAATTATTCAACAACTTGCAGAGCGATATTTAAAAAAGAATTGTTCGATTATCTAGATTCTTTTTACAAAATCGAATTACCAGTTGGTTTGGTCAACGAGCAAAGCAAATTCTTGAAAGAAATGACAGGAACTAAAGAGCAAGATGTTCCAGCAGTTTCTACCGAAGCCAAATTAAAAAGCTTAAAATTATCGCAAAGAATGGTGCGTTGCGGTTTGATTCTTGCTGATATTGCTAGCAAAAACGGTATTCAAGTTTCTAATGAAGATGTTGATCAAGAAATTAAAAATATCATTGGTCAATATCCAGAACAAGAAGCTCAAATTTTGGAAATGTATAATAAAAATCCACAAGCGATTCAACAAATTCAAGGAGCAATTCTTGAGGAAAAAACTATTGATTTTATTTTACAAAAAATCAATATTAATGAAATGAGAGTTTCTTCGAAACAAATCGACAGATTGTGGTTCGACATTTCAAATAATCAATAATTTAAACATTAAACAAATATTATGAACGATTTATTAGATGCACTAAAATTAGTTACTTTTCCAATTCACAAAGAAGGGTATAAATTTATATTTATATTTGCTATCGCTACTGCCATTTTAGCTTTATTGAGCAACTTTCTAGGTGTAATTGGTTTAGTCGCAACTCTTTGGTGCATCTTTTTCTTTCGCGATCCTGAAAGATTCGTTCCTCTAGAAGACAATGCCATCATCAGTCCAGCCGATGGCGTTGTCACTAGAGTTGAATATGGTGCAGAAGCTCCAGAAGAGCTTGGTTATGGCAAAACAAAATTCAATAAAATTAGCATTTTCCTTAATGTTTTCAATGTTCACGTTAATCGCGTTCCATTGTCGGGTTCGGTTACCAAAGTTGTTTACCGCCCAGGAAAATTTTTAAGTGCTAATGCTGATGATGCTAGCGTTGAGAATGAAAGAAATTCAGTTGTGGTTAAAAATTCCAATGGAACAGAAATTATTTTTGTTCAAGTTGCAGGTCTAGTTGCTCGCAGAATTATTTCTGATTTAAAAGAAGGGCAAGAAGTTGTGGCAGGTCAAAGATATGGTATAATTCGTTTTGGGAGTAGGGCAGATTTATATTTTCCAGAAAATGTTGAAATTAAATCTTTGTTAGGGCAAACTATGGTCGGTGGCGAAACAATTATCGCAAAGATTAACTAAATTTTTTAAAAATGCGTTCCTTAAATATTGCAAAATTAGCTTCGAAAAGAGAAGAAGCTCGTATCGGTGGTGGTCAAAAAAGAATTGATGTTCAGCACTCAAAAGGCAAGCTTACGGCTCGCGAAAGAATCGAAGTTTTACTCGATCCCGATTCATTTGAAGAATATGGTCTTTATGTCGAACATCGTTGTTCTGACTTCGATATGGAAGATAAAAAACATCCAGGAGATGGCGTCGTTACTGGTCAGGGAACCATCAATGGTCGTCTAGTTTTCGTTTATAGCCAAGATTTTACGGTGATGGGTGGATCGCTTGGCGAAGCTCATGCCAAAAAAATATGCAACATTCTTGATAAAGCTATGCAAGTTGGTGCTTTGGTGATCGGAATTAATGATTCGGGTGGAGCTCGAATTCAAGAAGGAGTTGATTCTTTAGGTGGTTATGGCGAAATTTTCCAAAGAAATATTGATGCCAGTGGCGTCGTTCCGCAAGTTTCTTTAATTATGGGGCCATGTGCCGGCGGAGCGGTTTATTCGCCAGC
>JBIIBR010000199.1:0-2606 GCA_044239285.1 Rickettsiales bacterium
ATGTTACAACAAGTTCAATTAACAGTATTGGATTAGCTGGACCAAATAATGTGGCTGGGGGCTCGTGGGGTCATTATTTAGCAAATCTTCCTAGTTGGGTAACTAAAGTTTCTTTTACTTGGACTTATAATTCAACTGATACTGGAGATTACGATAGGGCTTATTATTGGGTTAATGGAGGTTGGCAATATTTAGCAAATAATTTCAACAAGGGAACTTCGGCAACTATAACCAATATTGCAATTGATCCTAACATTCAGGATCGTCGTTTTGGTCCGGGTGTATGGACTAAAGATGGTTGTTGTGGTTCTGGTGTACTAACTCTTTCGAACATAGTATTTGAATAATTTTTATTAAAATAACTAAAATTTTTTAACTATTTTTTTTCAAAGCCTTTAAATGTTGAAATAATTTTTTAAGAAGGTAATTTAATTAAAAAATTATTTTACAAAATTAAGTTGAAAAATCGTGATCAATAACAAAGTTTTAAAGCCAAAATCCGCTTATACTCTAATCGAGCTTTCAATAGTAATTTTGATTATTTCGGTTTTGATGATGGGTGGTTTGACGATTACAATTTCATCGCTTAATAAGGCAAAAAAAATTTCAACGCAAAATAAAATAAATGAAATTTATAATGCCGTTGGAAAATTTTTATTAGAAAATAAAAGATTACCTTGCCCCGCCAGTCTTACTTTAACCAAAGATAGCAATCTATATGGAGTTGAGTCAAGAGATGGAAGTGGTGAGTGTAATGTAAGTCTTTCTAAGGACAATCTTTATTATGGAATGGTGCCGGCAAAAACTCTAAATTTGCCTTTAAATATGGGCGAAGATTATTTTGGAGGTAAAATTTCTTACATAATTGACAAAAGATTTGCTACAAATTTTCAGGATAATATATCCAATAAAACCACTGGCTTTGGAACTACTCAAGCCTATACTGGGGTAATGACAATTTACGAAAAACCTTCTTCGTTTTCGAGGGCGATTACCGCTGATGCAATTCTAATAATTTTGAGTCACGGACTCAATAAATTCGGGGCTTTTAATAATAATGCAACAGTTCAAAATGCCAGATCTTCTGATTCTGATGAATCAGAAAATGATGCAAATAGCGGTGTTGCAAACGGTTTTGATAATATTTTTATTTATAATTCACAAAATAGTAAAATTTTTGACGATGTTATGATTTTTAAAACTCGCAATCAAATTGTCCAAGATTTTAATGCATTTTATTTAATTGCTTGTTTAGATGATGGATCGGCTAATCCTTATGGAAATAAAAGCGTTTATTATGGTCAGAATTTATACGGAACAAAATGCGCCGGTACTGGATTTACATATGATAAAATTCCAGAAAAATATTGCGATAGATTTGGTAAATGGCATGAAATAAATCGATGTGGATCATGGTAATGAATAACAAATTAGCAACAAAAAATAGGGCATTTACTTTTGTTGAGTTGAGTGTTGTGATTTTGATAATAGCGTTATTAATGTTTGGAACTTTTTCCTCTTCGGGGGTTGTTAATAATATGAAAGAAAATATAACTAGAGATAGAATGAGCGTTCTTTACAAAGCTCTCGGAGATTTTTTATTGCAACAAAAACGTTTGCCTTGTCCAGCATCAATTTTGGTGCCAAGGGGAGGTGCGAATTATGGCAAAGAAGTTCGCGATGGTAATTACTGCAGAGGATTGACAGAGGCGACGCCAAAAGGAATTTACTTATCAAATATCAATGGTCAAAGTTCTTATGACAAAGTGGTATTTGGAATGGTTCCAACCAATACTTTAGGCTTGTCCGAAGATTTTGCTGAAGATGCTTTTGGTAATAAAATAAGTTATTTTATAGATGAAGATTTTACTTATAATTTTATTTCTGAGCCAGATGTTTCATTAAGTGTGCCAAGCTTTGGAACTGCAAATTATAAAAATACACTTTTTATTAAAGAGCGAAGTAATAATGGTGAAAATTTTATCAATAGTGATGCAATAATTGTACTTGTAAGTGCAGGCGCCAATGGCTTTGGAGCCTTTAAAAACAACGGAGTTCAAAATTCTCGTTCAGTTAATTCGGCCGAAGAATTGGAGAATGATGTTTATAGTTTAGTCAATGATGGAGATCAGCATTTTAATAAAATATTTTATAGCAATTTTGAAGATTCTGAAAATTTTGATGATATTGTTTTATTTAAAACGCGTAATGATTTTGTTAATAATTTTGGCGCCATGTCTTTGATACCGTGCAAAGGAGATTATATTTCTGACAAAGATTTTGAGGCTAATAAAAAAAGTATTTATTACGGAGCAGGTGATTTAATCGCCTATAATAATTGTGGCTTGGGTAATGAGTCGATTAGAAAAACCATTAAATGTGATTCTTTTGGAAGCTGGACGGGTTTAATTGTCACTTGTCCTGGAGTTACAATTTTGCAATGCACTATTCCTGCAGGAAATGGAATTATATCAAAAATAGTTAACGCTAATACTTCAAAAGATAATGAGTTATGTAATCAGGAATATTTTTCTGGAACTTATTCTTGGAATTGCGGTTCTGACGGCGTTATCGCCGTTACCAATAACAGTATTGATTATTGTAAT
>JBIIBR010000200.1:0-2603 GCA_044239285.1 Rickettsiales bacterium
ACTTGAGCGGAATTGTTAAAAATCCCAGCTTTGGTTTTATCATTTGCGGAAATTTTAATAATTTCTTCAAGCGATTTATTTGCCAAATCAGTTCCGGCAATAAGGTTGTTTAGATTGGTTACATAAGCTTGATGATGCTTACCATAATGATAATTAATAGTATTTTCAGAGATGTGTGGCGCAAGTGCGTTTTTGCCATAAGGCAATGTTGGTAATTCAAAAGACATGTTTTTTCTCCCAAAAATATTTTTTGTTAAAGTTGTGTTATGTGACAAAGCTTTGATTTTACAAGCACCAAGCATTAAGATTGGTGAAAGCGCTAAAGCTTTGATGAATTTTCTTTTTGACATTTTCATAAATTTAATCTTAATTTTTATGCTTTGGCATGTCAATTTTATTTTTTAAATTTTTTAGTTTAAAGAATTATTTATAAATATTTTTAAAAAAAATGAAGATAGCACATATTATTTTAACATCGCAAAATGGCGGAGCAGAGCAGGTTTTCATTGATTATATTGGCATTTTAAAAAATATTGGTCATGAAAATTTTGCCATAATAAAAAATGATGCGCCATATTTTTCTAAATTGGAAAAATTAGAAATTAAAACTCAAAAAATTGCTAATAAATTTGGATATTACGATTTTTTGGCAATTAAAGAAATTAAAAGTTTTATTGAAGAAAATAAAATTGATTTAGTAATAGCGCATGCAGGAAAATCAATGGTTTTAACTCATAAAGCTCTTAATAAAATTACTAATAAAAAAGTTATTTTGGTGGCGGTGAATCATAGTTATAATATAAAAAGATCTTTATGCGCCGATATAATTTTTTCGGTAAATAAAGAAATTTTTTTCAAAACAATTGATAAAAAAAGAACCCCTGAAAATAGTTTTGTAATTTACAATGGCATTGATTTGAAAGGCTTCGAACCCATTTTTTCCGATTATAACTTTATAAAAAAAACAACAATAACTTTAGGAGTAATCGGTAGTCTTAATAATGCAAAAGGGTTTAATTTTGCAATTGAAGCTTTAAAAATTTTACAAAAAAATTCTGCGCAAAAATTTATTTTAAAAATTGCCGGAAGTGGTACAGAAATGGTGAATTTACAAAGGCAAGCCAAGGATTTAAATCTCGAAAATAACGTTGAATTTCTTGGCTGGATCGCTAATCCAAAAGATTTTTTTGCGCAAATTGATATTTTTATTTTACCTTCAAAAAATGAAACTTTCGGTTTGGTAATTTTGGAGGCGATGAAATATGGCAAACCAATAATTGCAACTAATTGCGATGGTCCAAAAGAAATTTTGCGTCATGAAATTGATGGTTTGTTGATAGATTTAAAATCAAGCGAAACCATTCCCAATCAAATTGTTAAGGCGGTTGAAAAAATAATTTCCG
This sequence comes from Rickettsiales bacterium, assembly GCA_044239285.1. Lineage (GTDB taxonomy): Bacteria > Pseudomonadota > Alphaproteobacteria > Rickettsiales > UBA1997 > CAILUF01. The sequence goes on from JBIIBR010000200.1 coordinate 1,404, forward strand.
ATGAAGAATTGACTAATAATTTAGTTAAAAATTCTTATCAAAGATTGAAAGCAAGATTTTCATTTGAAGTCCTTCAGGGCTTACTTGGAGACATTTTTAAAATAAAAAATTAACCCCAAAAATTATTTACTGAAAAATCAATTTTTAAATCGACTTCAAGTTTAAAAGCATTCGACATTTCTTGTGATAAAATATTTTTAACGATATCAATTTCATCAAGAGTAGCTTCGATTAAAAGCTCATCATGAATTTGCAAAATTAATTTTGATTTTAATTTCTGTTTTAAAAATTGTTGATGAACGCGAATCATAGCTTTTTTAATTATATCGGCGGCGCTTCCCTGAATTGGCGCGTTAATAGTTTGACGCTCAGCTTCTTGGCGAATCATCGGGTTTTTATTATTGATGTCTTTGATGAAGCATTTACGCGAAGAAATCGTCGAAACATAACCATTTTTTCGAGCAAAATCAATGCTTTGATTCATAAATTCTTTGATGCCCTGATATTTTTCAAAGTAAGCTTTGATATATTCACTGGCTTCTTTGTTAGAAATTTTTAATTGCCTTGCGAGACCGAAAGCGCTGATCCCATAGATGATTCCGAAATTTATAGCTTTGGCTTTCGAGCGAGTTGCGTCATCAATTAAATTTTCATCAATTCCGAAAATTTGACTCGCAGTAATGCGATGAATATCTTTATTTTCTTTAAAAGCTTGAATTAAATTTGGAATTTTAGCGAGATGTGCCAAAATTCTAAGTTCGATTTGCGAATAATCGGCGCTAATTAAAACGCAGTTGTCGTTAGCGATAAAACATTCACGAATTTTTTTGCCATCGAGAGTTTTTATCGGAATATTTTGTAAATTTGGATTAATTGAACTCAAGCGACCAGTCAAGGTTGCGGTATTTGATAGAGTAGTGTGAATACGATTAGTAATTTTTGAAATTTGTTTCGGAAGAGCGTCGCAATAAGTGTTTTTTAATTTGGAAAATTTACGAAAATTAATAATTTTTTCAGCAATTTCATAACCGTCCAAAGCTAAGTCTTCCAACACTTTAGCGTTAGTTGATAAAGCTTTAGTTTTTTTAGATTTTTTAGTGGATTCGATACCTAATTTATCAAACAAAACTTCGGATAATTGTTTGCTCGAAGCGATGTTAAATTCGCAACCGCTTGATTGATAAATTTCTTGAGTTAGTT
>JBIIBR010000202.1:0-2592 GCA_044239285.1 Rickettsiales bacterium
GCAATCGATGCAATGACCGCGATTTTCAAAACTCTCACCGCGATGCCATTTTCCTCGTTCTTCACCACGTTTTTTATCGTAAGAAATTATTAAAGTATTATCATCGAACATTACCGATTGAAAACGGGCATAAGGACACATATGAGTGCAAACTTGTTCGCGCGCAAAGCCCGCCATTAAATAAGTCATAAAACCAATCCCGGCAATCCAGCCTAAAACTTTTAGCGATATTTCATCGAAATTGAGATTTACTATTTTTTTAGCTAATAATAATGAATCATTAAAATAATTCACAAAAACTAATCCCGTGACTAGAGAAATAATAATCCACGATAGATGAGTAAGAATTTTTTTATAAAATTTTTTAAAAATATTTTTACGATCCAAGAGAATTCTTTCATTGCGATCGCCTTGAAAAAATCGTTCGATTGCAATAAAAATATCAGTCCAAACCGTTTGAGGACAAGCATATCCGCACCATACTCGACCAAAAAGCGAGGTCACAAAAAACAAGGCAATGGCCGATAAAATCAAAATTCCCGCCAAGTAAAAAACTTCTTGCGCCCAAATTTCAATGAAGAAAAAATACATTTTACTATTAGTGATATCGATTAGAATCGCTTGGTTTGGAGCACTTGGACCGCGTTCAAATCGAATAAATGGCGAGAAACAATAAATGCCCAAAAACAACAGATTTAAGCGCGATTTTAATTTACGAAATCTTCCTTTAACGTTTTGTGGATAAAGTTTTTTTCTGGGAGCAAAATAATTTTCAAGCATTTTTTAAGAAGTTAAATTAAATTGTTTGACAAATGTAATTTCATCAAATATATTAGCGTATCTTTTTTACAAATTTACAAAAAATTTGTTTAATTTACTAGCTATAATTTATAATCTATGTTTGCAATTGTTGAGACGGGTGGAAAGCAATACCGCGTTGCCCCCAATGATAAATTAATTGTCGAAAAACTCGTTGGTGATGTCGGCACAAAAATTATTCTTGAAAAAGTTTTACTCGTTAATAGCGAGAAAGGCGAATTAAGTGTTGGAGCTCCATTTCTTAGTGGTGCCCAAGTTGAGGCTGAAATTCTTAAATCTTTTAAAAATGATAAGGTGATTATCTTTAAAAAAAGAAGAAGACAAAATTCACGTAGAAAACGTGGACATCGTCAACAACAAACATTGTTGAAAATTTTGTCAATTAAGGCATAGCAAATTTTAACTATTTAATTTAAATACTATGGCAACAAAGAAAGCGGGTGGAAGCTCGCGAAATGGACGCGACTCAGCGGGCAGAAGGCTCGGCGTCAAAAAATACGGAAGTCAATCAGTTGAAGCTGGCAACATTATAGTGCGTCAAAGAGGCACTAAATGGCACCCAGGAAAAAATGTTGGAATTGGAAAAGATCATACAATTTTTGCAAAAATTGCTGGCATTGTTGAGTTCGTTAAAACAACTCGCAAAAACCGCATTTTCATCAATGTTGTTCCAGTTGCAGTTGCCAACTAATACCAAAAACTTTTAATCAAATTAAGCAAAATATTTGTTTAATTTAGCATCTTCAAGTTACGATGGTATAATCAATTAAAAACATAAAAGGCACTAAATTATTCAAAAATATTAGTGCTTTTTTATTGTCTTTATCTCAAGCGGACGTGGCGAAATTGGCAGACGCACTAGACTTAGGATCTAGCGCCTCACGGCATGTGGGTTCAAGTCCCTCCGTCCGCACCAAATTCATTTAAGTAAATAAGCAATACTCTAATTTTTAAAAGTTTTGAATTCGGTTATTTTTAATTTTAATATTGATGTAACTTTTAAAGTAAAAATTTTAGAATTGAAAACCTTGTTGCAATCTCTATAAATAATTTTATGAATAATGAAGATAATCAAAAATACAATCAAACCTACGTTATTGTAATTATTAATAATAACAAAATTGTTACATTAAACCGTAAATATTTACCAACTTGTTCTCGCGATAAAATAGATGAATCTTGGTCTAATGAATATATTCAAGCTCTATTAAGTTCGAGCAAAACAATTGATAAAAAAAGATTCTTAAATTAAAAACTGAATTAAAAGCACATTCAACATTAACAAAATTTTACGAAGAAAAAGAAAATAAATTTGAATTTTTTTGGATTTATAACGGCATTCCCGAACTCGAAGAAATGAATAAAATTAGGGAAAAAATTAGTCAAATTTTAAAATGTTACACTGGGTTTAAATTGGAATATTTTGAGTAAATCTATAAATTTTAGTAACACTCGGAAGGCTTCATGCTCTGGCTCGGTCTAATCACCCGCACGCTTTACGGGAGGTAAAATTTTCTGCAAGAAAATTTTGGGAGGGGTTAAAAATTAAAAGTAACCTGGTACCTTTTTTCTTACTTTAATTTCAGGGTTATAAGGCTGGTTGAGGGGTATTTTAAAATTTAAAGTGGTGTGAAGTAATTAAGGAAATTAATTTTAACTTCCCGACATTCCAGTTGCTAAAGTACATTGAGTGTTAACCGTTGTGCCAGAAATTGCAGCGACGATGGAAGGTGCTCCAAACATGGTGGCAATTCCTGCCGCCACACCAATCAT
>JBIIBR010000201.1:0-2592 GCA_044239285.1 Rickettsiales bacterium
TATTAAAGATTAATTCCTCGTTAAAAATCTTAGCATCATTTTTGCCCATATTTCTTCTAATACCATTTTAACTTGAAAATTAGCCAATATAACAAAATTTTTTTGAGGAAAAAATTGTTAAAAATGAAGGCTGTATATCCCTACAACCTGAGGCTTTTGACAATTTTTGGCAAAAAATTTAAACTTAAATTTATATAGCTAATCTGATTAATTAAAAAGTGGAAATGGTATTACAAGCAATGTCCCTAGAATAGAAGCCATTAGCCTTATTATCTTCAATTTGATTTCTCAAAAATATTTCTCTTTCTTTATTCATTAAACTATTTAAGAGATGACTTGCGATTGAAGCAATTCCTTCTCTGGTATCAATGTTGTCAATGATTGTTGCCAATTCCTTACTCAAAGGCTGTTGGCTAGTTTTTTTTGTTGTTTTGTTCATATGTTAAATTGTGTTTATGACTTATCTTTTGAAATTTCTTTTACAAAACATTTTGCGGTTTCAAATTTTTTTTCTTGACATCTTCGAAAATTGTATTAGATTTAATGAATATTTAATTTATCGTTTTTATGAGTTTCATTTCTTATATCACTTCGTGTTTATTAACATTTACGATAGCTTTTACTTCGTGTTTATTAACATCTACGATAGCTTTTGCATCTAACAATCAAGGTAAATATTATGCTAGCCTTTATGGTGGTTTATCGTATATGAATAATAAAAATTTTAACACAAATAATCAAAATTTATCAACAAAACTGAGTAATGGTTTTACTTCCGGTGCTGCGATTGGTCACTATATAACCGATAACATTTCTGCAGAGCTGTCTTGGTCTTACACAACAAACGACCATAATGGTACATCGTCTGGTTTATTTGCTAGCAATGAAGGAAATTATGCTTCCAATATTTTTGGCTTTACTGGTTACTATAATTTTAATAATTTTAATAAATTTAAACCATATATCGGCGCTTCAATGCTTTTGGCACAAGAAATAGATATGGATTTTGAGTCAGGCAATGCCGAACAATCTTTTTCAACTGGCGGCAATATAGGGTATGGATTAACACTTGGTACAAGGTATCAAATAACCCAAAGATATGCCGTATTTACCGATCTACAGTATAATCACTTTTCAAGTTTGGATCTAAAAAATGAAAATGGCACTGGAAAAATATCTAACATAAAATACAATCCCATCGCTTTAAGATTTGGCTTGGCTTTTAATTTTTAAAAATAGCTTCCTGCATGTGTTTGAAAACGGCGGCTTTGATGTGGTTGTTGGTAATCCACCTTATATTAAAGAAGATAAACACAGAGAGATTTTTGAACCACTAAATTCAGCAAACAAAAAATATAAGGCTACTAAAAAATCACCAGCGCAAAACAAACCTCCCTTTGCTTCGCAGTATTATCAAGGCAAAATGGACTTTTGGCAATTCTTTGCTTGTTTGGGTTTGGATTTGCTAAACGATGATGGGTATTTATCTTACATTGCACCAAGTAGTTGGATTACAAACCACGGAGCTTCAAAAACAAGAAACAAGATAATACAAAGCTCACAGCTTGTAAGATATATAGACTTTAGTGATAACAAGGTTTTTAAAGCCGCCGATATTCAAACAATGATATTTTTCTTGCATAAAACACCCACAGAAAAGCACGAAGTTGAATATTGTAAGCTTGGCAACGCAGAAGGTAAGTTATTCACGCACAAGCAAGTTGCAATTGCTGATAGCCTTCAAAAAACCACCTTTGAAACAATAGAACTTAAAACTTCAAGCTTAATTGATAATACAATACACTTTGTAAAACAAGAACTTACACCAATTATAAACAAAATTGAAAGGATTGGTGTTTATAAGTTGAAGGAAAATGATGTCGCTCAAGGCATAGTATTTCCACAAGACGCAGTAAATAAAAAAAGCCAAGAAATCCTTGGCAAGGGCTTTAAAGTTGGTGATGGAATTTTTAGCATAACAACGGCAGAAAAAGACGCACTGAATTTGACTACAAAAGAACTTGAAGTTGTAAAGCCAGAATATACAAGCAGTGAAATTGACAGATACTTTGCAGACAACAAAAACACAAGGTGGACAATTTACACCGACTCAAGTTTTAAAAAGCTAGATAAAATCAAGGAATATCCAAACATAAAAAAGCATTTGGATAAATTTGAAAAAGTTATTACTTCCGACAATGCACCTTACGGCTTACATAGAGCAAGGGACGAGAACTTCTTTGTTGGCGAGAAAATAATATCACTGAGAAAATGCACAGAAAAACCAAGATTTAGCTATGTTGATTTTGACTCCTATGTTTCTGCAACTTTTTATGTTATCAAGCCAAGCGACATAAATCTTAAATACCTCACAGGGCTTTTGAATTCAAAATTAATAGCATTTTACTTAAAAAACAAAGGTAAAATGTAGGGTTCAAATTATCAAATAGACATAGAGCGGAACCACCAATAAAATTGTGTCTAATCCCCCTATTAATCAATCAAGAAATTGAGCATTTTTAGCAAATGTTAAATTAAATAATTGATTAATCTCATATTCGCATTCTTTAAATGCGGGTATGGGATTTTTCC
>JBIIBR010000023.1:0-10026 GCA_044239285.1 Rickettsiales bacterium
AAAAGAAATTTCTTTAACTTTGTTGCCGACTTTATATTGGATTTGAGTTGCACCTTTTTGGAAACTTATATAATTATCATTAAAACATTCATTATTAGAATCGCCAAAAGTTCCGTCTAAGCATTTACTATGACCAAAAGTATTAGTAAAAATATTTGCCATCGTTTCTTTAAGACACTGAACTATTGGTGCTGAAAAATTAGTTTGTTGCCCAAGAAGCAACCCTCCATTATAGGTCTGACCACCGCTGTTTACACTTTTAGTAACTCCATTTTGTGAGTCTCCAATAAAATCTATGCAGGCTTTTGAATAATAAGGACTTAACAAATCGACATCTGGAAAAAATGGCTTATTCCCTAAAATTGAACAATGTGTGAAAAATTGACAATAGTTTTTTAATTTTCCCGCCTTCGAATTAATGGCACAATTTGGATCTCTTATCTCGCTTTCGGTTCCACAATTTTTATCTTTAATCGCTTTAGGAGTAATTGGGATAAATACATCATCTTTATATTTTCCATCTAAATAATGTTCTTGATATACCGTTCCACCTCCGACGGAAAAATTATAAGGACAAAGGCTATGACTTTTTGCACAAATAACTCTATCATTATCTCTTTTATAAGCTTCGAACACAACTGCAATATTATTTTTGAAAGTACATTTTGAATTGCCTTTGCAAAGCACATATTCATGGCTATTCACTGATGCCCCGTTTATTTCTCCCTTCTCAAGGCAAATATAATTTTGACTTCTCTCTAAGCAACATTTATAGGCTTTCTTGTATTGATCAACATCACTCCCATTATATAACGGATTGTACTTTTCGCATAAAAAATTGGCTGGAAGCAATCCTCTAAAATAATACCTCTGGGGTGATTTAGTTGCGGGATCTATACACTTTTCTCCAGAATTAGGATTATCTTCAACCTCTTTTCCACCGTAAATCCACTCTCTATAATCTTTACTATTCGTCATATCTCCGGAAGGTTTTGTAGTATGTTTATTTGTAAATACATTCTTCTTCTTGCTGTCATCTGAATTAAACCAATCACTTCCGCAAACCCTAACATTATTGTAATGATCTTTCGCAACCTCATAAACACCTCCTAAATACCCAAGGATTATCGTCGCCATTCCAGCTAAACTTGATCCATAAGCTATGCCACAAGCTCCTCTTGGATTATTAAAAGCTCGATAAGAAGATTTACTTAAATCAGCAATATCTTTTATCGGACTAAATGTTATTCTTGGGGTGCATTTCGCAAGACATTGACAAAACATGTGGGTCAATCCAGTTCTAACTGCAACATAAGCCGTTAAAGCTTCCCCCAAACAAGCTGGATTAGAAATATCAAAATCCATTTCTTTGTTTAATCCACTTCCATTTTCTCCATTAAAAGTATCAAAGGGCGGAAAAATTCCAGCCTTACACTCTCTAATCCTCTCGACTCCCCCATCTTTATTAGCATAAATTTCTTGTTGAAAAATTAATGGCGTTAAAAAAACCGCAATTAAAATAATTTTAACAATGTATTTAATTGAAAATTTTCTCACTATTTTGAATTAATATTACTTAGTTTTTCATTAAAAATTGGTAACCAATCTTTTGGATTTTCCCCAAACTCATTCATAACTTCATCAAGAATTGCAACAGTTTCTGCCCTGCCAGAAAGAATATTGATAAAACTCTCCATTCCGCTTAAATCTATTTTAGCAACAACTCCATCATTATCTTGTTTTACCAAAAAAAATCTCGAAGATGGATCTGTAGTTCTAACAATATTATATTCTCTTTCTGATAATCTAAAAACTGATTTATAAACCGAAGTTGCTTTAAGATTTGGCAAAAATATTTGGGTGGCGGTTTGTTGAACGAGAGTATCAGAAATACTACTCTTTGTAGCATCTTCAACTGATTGAGTGGCAAAAACCACCATAGCATTTAATTTTCTTAAAACTTTTAACCAATCTTTTATTTTCGGTGCAAAAACTGGATTATCGATCAAGGCCCACGCCTCATCAAGAACTATCATTGTTGGTTCTCCTCGAATAGAATCTTGTATTCTATGAAATAAATAAAGTAGCACTGGACCCAAAGCATCTTTATCTTGCAAAATATGAGCCATCTCTATTCCAAATGTTCTAGCGGAATTAAAATCAATTAAATCTACATCATTATCAAATAATTTAGCGTGGGAACCATTTGAATGCCACTTGGCAAGTCTGCCCGCGATAGTTCCCGGACCCATCAAACCCATGAAAGGAGCAATATTTCTTAATTTTCTTTTTTCTTTGGGAATTTTAAAATTACCCGCCACCGCCTCATTAATTCTATCAACCTCATGAGCGGGAATTGATTTGCCATCATTGGAAACTAAAGTCTTTAAAAATTCAATTAAAAAAGTTCTGTTTTCAAGGGTGTCCTCAAGTTGAAATGGATTAAATCCCGAAGTTTTTGAAGCGCTTGGAATTATATAAACTCCTCCAATTGCTCGAACAAAAATTTCTGCGCCACGATCTTTATCAAAGAAAAATAATTTGGGATTAAATTTTTGCGATTGGGCACATAAAAAATTTAATAAAACCGTTTTACCCGCCCCAGTTGGTCCAACAATCATGGTATGTCCAACGTCTCTAATATGAAAATTAAAAAAATATGGCGTCCCCGAAGAGGTGTTTAAAACCGTAAGCGCATTACCCCAGTGATTATTATTTCTTTTACCGGTCGGATAATTATGAAAAGAAGCAAAAGAAGCGACATTCAAAGTATTTACCGTTGATCTTCTCGCCATATAATCACTATTGCCGGGAAGTTGCGACCAATAAGCTGGTTCAAGATTAATTTTTTCTCTTACTCCAGATATTCCAGAATTTGAGAGTTGTACCATTGCCAAAGAAAGCGAGGTTTCAAGTTTTTTTAGAGAATCTTGGATGCATAAAATAGTCAAATGATGTAATCCAAAAGCAAATTCACCACTCATTGCCGAATCAAGGGCTTCATCGATAGCCTGAATTTGAGAAGTTGCCACATCTTCCGATTGCGTTAATCTTCTTTGTTGTAATTGCATTGAGCTTATCGCAATGGCTCGATCCGTGAAAGAAAATGATTGGCTAATTATTAACTCAAAAGGCATTTGCATAAATCCATCTAATATACCGGCATGACTTGATGGCCTGTATTCTTTAACCGAGACAACACCAGCATATTTAATTTCACTTAATTTGTGAACTTCAATTGATTTTTTACCAAAATAAATTCTGTTAAGCGGGATGTAGTGAGATATATCTCCCAAGGGAATTAAAAGAGGTTGAGAATTTCCACAATTGGCAATTCGTGCCAAAAATTCTAAAATTTCTGAAAAAAATCCATTCTCGGATTCTTTAATTTCAAGCACTTCTGCGTTATAATTTGAAAAACCGCTAACTATTCTTTCGGTAATTTCCTCAAGCTCTTCAAAGGCTTCATTCATAAAATTTTCCCAAGAAGATTTATCGGCTTGATGCTGAATTTTTGTTATCATATTTTGAATTCCCGAAATCCCGCCCTTACTCAATCCTCTTATAATCGTAAAATAATGCTCATTCATATAACATTCCGAATCCGAATGTTTTCGTCTCCAAGCTTCATTTAAATCCTTACTAAATCCTTCAGGCATTTCACCATCTGGAAAGCCCTTTTCTTTGCGCCTTATTGTGTGAAAATATAATGAAAAATTTCCCGAAGACATGCTTTTTAGAAGATTATTCCGCGTTCTTTTTCTTATATCAACATCAATATCATCAGCGGTTTCAAATGAAAATCCTTTGATTTTTATAACTCTAATAAGCCTCTCATCGTGGGTCATTATGGTGTTGAAATTCCAATGGCATTTATATGGAATAAAATGCGCCATTGAAACTTCCTTTTGAGCTACTTTATGTTTTTTGGTTTTAATGGTTGAAAGACGCATTTTTGTTATTTTTTTCTGAAATTTTATTATTATTTTTATTCAAAATAATTAATAATGCAATCGCTGGAATTGCTAATAATCCTGAAAATATGAAAAAATTTATCCATCCAAAATAACTCACATAAAATCCAGATGTTGAAGATAAAACACTTCTAGAGATTGAAGATATTGACGAAAACAAGGCATATTGTGTTGAGCTAAATTTTAAATTACAAATTCCACTCAAATATCCTACGAATATTACATCGCCAATGCCACCACAAAAATTTTCAATAAAAACAATTGCGTAAAGAGAGCTTATGTTTTTTTCAGTAATAACCAAATAAATGAATGAAAAATTGGAAACCGCCTGCAGAATTGTTGCCAACCAAAGCGCTTTATGAATTCCAATTTTTTTGGAAAGAAATCCTCCCGCGTAAACTCCCGCAAGAACCGCGAACAATCCAAAGGTTTTTAATATTGTGGCGATTTCGATTTTTGTATATCCAATCTCTAATAAAAATGGCAATGTTAAATTACCCACAAAAGCATCGGCGAGCTTGAACAAAACTATAAAAAATAAAATTGAAATCCAATTTTTTCTTTCAGAAAAATTTCTAAGCGGACGGATAATAAATTTAATGAACCAAATTTTAAAATGATATTTGCGCGGATGCCAATTCACTCTACTTTCATTGGCAAATAAAGTAGAGACAATACACAGCGACATAAAGCCCGACATCATTAAATAAACTAAATCCCACCTAATTTTATCCGACAAAGCTAAGGCCAACGAGCCCGAAATCAACATACCAATTCTATAGCCATAAATGTAATATCCCGACGCCACAGCTTGATCTTCTTTTTTTATCAATTCTATTCTATATCCGTCAATCACAATATCTTGAGTTGCCGAAACGCAAGCGACTAAAAAAGATAAAATTGCTATTCCTTTTAACGACGCAACTTCGCCAAAAATTCCTAATAAAAAAATTAAAATTGTTAATAAAATTTGTGTTATTACTATCCAAGAGCGCCGATTACCGAGTTTTTTGGTAAGATAAGGGACAGAAATAGAGTCAACGACGGGAGCAACAAATATTTTTAAAGAATAAGGCAAACTTACCAAAGATAAAAAACCAATTATTTGCAAATCAAAACCTTTATCGACCAACAAAGCCTTAAGCGTTGATAATATAAGCGTAATTGGAATTCCCGCACTTATTCCGAGAAAAAAAATCACTAAGAAATTTTTTTTATTATTTGAAAGCATTGATTAATTTGTGCAAATATTTTAATAAGTAATTATTTTTCTTGTAAAAAAGAATTAAATGCAACATTTTTATAGCATTAATTTTTAAAAAAAACAAATTTCAATAAATAATATGTTAAATCACAAAGATTCGTCAACTATTTATGGAACTACAATTTTATCAGTTCGTAAAAATAATCAAGTTGCGATAGCTGGCGATGGACAAGTATCTCTTGGCTCAACCGTTCTTAAATCAAACGCTAAAAAAATTCGTTTTCTAGGCGATGGCTCAATCATCGGCGGATTTGCTGGCGCCACCGCCGATGCCTTTACTTTGTTCGAAAGATTAGAAAGCAAACTTGAGCAATATCCCAATCAATTAATGCGCTCTTGCGTTGAATTAGCAAAAGATTGGAGAACCGATAAATATTTACGCAGACTTGAAGCGATGATGATCGTTGTCGATAAAAATATTTCATTAGTTTTGACCGGAAATGGCGATGTTCTTGAGCCGGAAGATGGAATAATTGGCATTGGATCGGGAGGAAATTATGCTTTGTCGGCCGCTCGCGCTTTAGTTGATTTCGATTTAAGTGCCGAAGAAATTTGCGCAAGATCAATGAAAATCGCGTCCAAATTATGTGTTTATACTAACGATAATGTTATTATCGAAAAATTTTAAATTTATTTTTAACTAAATGAAAATTTTAAAATCACTTCTTGTAGCAATTGCTTTAATCTCTTATTCCTCAAGGGCTCATGCCACTTTGAATATTACCATTAAAGATGATAATTTATCAAAAACTAAAATTTTATTTGTTGGTTTTGAGTCAAATAATTTTTCTATAAATAATGAGGCAAAGCAAATTTTACAAAAAATTATTTACAATTTAAAAACCACCAATCTTACTGAGCCAATAATTCAAAATCAAATTTCACAAACTCCAATTCCAATACAAAACAATGAAATAACCAATAATAATTCCAATAGCTTTAATCAAAATATTTCTCAATCCGCAGATTTTATTGATATCAACGCCATTCCTGATTTTGATAAATATTATAATTCTGGCATTGAAAATCTTGTAACCGCCCAATTTAACTATGATACAATTGGCAATTTAGAAACAAGAGTAAGAATGTGGGATATTCTAGATCGCAAAGAAACTTTTGGTAAATTTTATTCATCAACCCCCGAAAATTATCGCAAAACTGCTAATTTAATTTCTGATGAAATTTATAAATCCATAACGGGCGAAACCTTGGGACACTTTAATTCACAAATTATTTATACTTCAGAAACAGGCACTTTCCGCAAAAGAATTAAAAAAATTTCGATGATAGATTTTGATGGCGAAAATTATCGCAATTTAACCGACGGCTCCGAAATGGTTTTAACGCCAATATTTTCAAAGCGTCGCGATGAGATTTATTATTTAAGATATTTTCAAGGACGTCCGCAAATTTTTTTGTTAAACACCAAAACATTACGAAGCCAGAAGGTAGGAGGTTTTAGAGGCACAACTTTGGCTCCAAATGTTAATCCCAAAACGCCAGATCGCATTTTATTAACAGCGATCGAAGACGGCAATAGCGACATTCACGAATTCAACATTGCTCAAAATTTTGCCAAAAAATTAACTAAATCTCCGGCAATCGATACTACAGCGTCATATTCTCCCGATGGCAATTCTTTAGTTTTTGTTTCCGACCGCGAAGGCTCGCAACAGCTTTACACCATGAATATTGAGAGCTTATCTCTAACCAAAATCAGCAATGGCGAAGGTTCTTATTCTAAGCCAATGTGGTCTCCCGACGGTCGATCAATTGCCTTTACCAAGCAAAAAAGTGGTAAATTTTTTGTTGGCGTTATGAATATAAATGGTCGCGGTGAAAAATTATTAACTAGCGCTTATTTGGTCGAGGGGGCGCGCTGGTCGCCGAATGGTAGATATTTAATTTATTCAAAAAAACGTACTCCTTATGGTCAAGAATCGATTCCAAGAATATTTATAATCGATATTTTAACTGGTTACGAACATGAAATTCAAACGCCGCCAAACCAAGGCGCAACTGATCCCGACTGGTTATAAAACATGATTTATCAATATTTTTTTAAAAGATTTTTATTAATTTTTCCAACTTTATTTGTTATATTATTATTAAATTTTTTAATTATTCAAACTGCTCCGGGAGGTCCAGTTGAAAGACTTTTGTCGCAAATAAATCATAATAAAATTTCGGGAGAAATTTCCGAATCAAAAATAAATAATTTTGACATAAAAAATATTTCTCAAGATTCTTCGAGCTTTAAATATCAAGGCTCGCAAGGTGTTGATGCTGATTTAATTAAACAAATTGAAAAAAATTATGGCTTTGATTTACCCCTTCATCAAAGATTTTTTTTAATGCTAAAAAAATTTTTATTTTTTGATTTTGGCGAAAGTTTTTATCAAGATAAAAAAATTATTGATTTAATAATTGAAAAGCTCCCCGTTTCAATATCGTTAGGGCTTTGGACCGTATTACTAACTTACTTAATTTCAATTCCTTTGGGCATTAAAAAAGCTTTAAAAGATGGCTCAAAATTCGATATTTATTCGAGCACAATTATAATTTTTTTGCATGCAATTCCAGCTTTTTTATTAGCAATTTTGTTAATAATTTTATTTTGTGGTGGCAATTTTTTAAACATTTTCCCCTTGCGTGGTTTGGTTTCAGAAAATTTTTCTGAATTAAATTGGTGGCAAAAAATTTTCGATTATTTTTGGCATTTATTCTTGCCAATTTTTTCGATGGTAATCGGTGGCTTCGCTTCTCTTACCTTCTTTTGCAAAAATTCTTTTATCGAAGAAATTAACAAAAATTACGTTTTATGCGCGCGCGCCAAAGGTTTATCACAAAATAAAATTTTATATTTTCATATTTTTCGCAACGCCTTGATGATTGTCATTGCTGGCTTGCCGTCATTATTAATCGGCATATTTTTCACCAGCTCAATGCTAATTGAAGTAATTTTTTCGCTGGATGGCTTGGGCCTTCTCGGCTACGAATCCGCTGTTTCACGCGATTATCCATTAATTTTTGCTTCAGTTTATATCTTTACTTTACTTGGTTTGGTTGCTAATATTATTAGTGATTTAACTTATAGATTGATTGATCCGCGGATTGATTTTGAAAGCAGAAAATAAATTTTACATAAAAAATTTACCAAAATTTATCGCATTTTTATTTTAAATTTTTATTAACAAAAACTATTTTTCTTTAAAAGAAAAAAATTAAAAATATGTCAATACTCGAATTAGAAATTGTTTGTATAGTCGCTTTAATAGTGATTGCCGGCTTAATTTCATGTTTTGAAACCGCCATTACCGCCTCTTCGCGCGCCAGAATCCATCGCCTTGAAACCGAAGGTGACAAAAGAGCCAAAAGACTCGAACATCTTTTAAAAAATCGCGAAAAAGTTGTGAGCGTTATGTTGCTCGCAAACAACGCTATTAGCATTATCGCCTCAGCCTTAACCACTAAATTTTTACTCGATATTTTTGGCGAAATTGGCGTTCTTTATTCAACAGTTTTTTTAACAATTGCGGTTATAATTTTTGGCGAAATTTTACCCAAAACCATCGCTTTACAAGCGCCCGAAAAATGTGCTTTACTTTTTTGCGGAGCGATTGAATTTTTATATAAACTTTTTGCTCCAATCGTGGCGATTATTCAAAAAATTATTGATTTTTCAATTGGAATTTTCCAAACAAAAAAAATTGTAAAAACTAAAGAATCCGAACTTGAAGAAATTCGCGACACCGTTGATTTGAAGGCGAAAGAAGGTGCCATTTTTAAATATGATAAGGATTTGCTCGACGGCGTTTTGGATTTATCCGACACCGAAATTAGTGAAATAATGGTGCATCGCAAAGAAATCGAATCGATAAATCGTGATTTAAAAATCGCCGAAATTTTAAAAAAAGCCATCGACATTGGCTATACGCGAATCCCCATTTGGCAAGGTAATAAAGAAAATATTATTTCAATTTTAAATGTTCGAAAACTGCTTAAAGCTTTATATTTTTATAAAGGCAACATTGAAAAATTTAATCTTGATTCAGTTTTAACTGCTCCATTTTTTTCACCAAATTCTAATACTTTACGTTCGCAATTATTTTCTTTTAGAAAACAAAAAAGACGCTTGGCTCTAGTGATTGATGAATATGGATCGCTTCAAGGTTTAGTTACTTTGGAAGATATTTTAGAAGAGATTGTCGGTGAAATTAAAGAACAAGATGAAAATAATGAAATAAATATTATCAAAACTAAATCGGGAATTTACAAAATCGCCGGCAAAACTTTAATTCGTGATTTAAACAAAAAACTCGATCTTGATATTGCCGAACAAGAAGAAGCTCACAACATTTCAGCTTACATAATCAACCATTTAGGCTATATTCCTGAAGAAAAAGAAAGTTTTGTTATCGATAAATTATCTTTCGAAATTTTGCGGAAAAAAAGCAATGATTTGTTGTTGATAAAATTAAAAAAACATCGCGGGAAGTGATAAAAAAAATTTAAACTACTCAACAATAAATCCAGAATTGCGTAAGATATTTTTAGAATTTGGGGTTTTAAGAAAATTTAAAAATTCGCGGGCAACATCCATATTATCACCAGCAATAACAAAGGCTTGATAAAAAATATTTTTATCTTTTTGCGTCGCTAAAATTCGTAAATTACTATTTTTTTGTAACTGACTTCTAAATAACAATCCGTAGGCTTCTTTATTATTTTCAATATCGCGAATTAACGAAGATTTATCTTCAGGAAGTTTGTTAAATATTTTCAAAT
>JBIIBR010000024.1:0-10020 GCA_044239285.1 Rickettsiales bacterium
AGCAAATTTTAAATCTTGCGGAACTAAACCAATAGTAGCAAACGGGAAAATCGTATTATTTTTGCCGATCGAAGTGTTGCCATCAATCACGACGTGACTTTTTAAAATTGTTCCTTCGTCAATTTTTACATTAGCTCCAATGACGCAGAAAGCACCAATTTCAACGTTTTTGGCAATTTGTGCTCCGTCATTTATAATCGCAGTTTGGTGAATCATGTTCTAAATAATTTTTTTATCTTTATCAACAATCATGGCAGAAAGTTGTGCCTCAGAAACTTTTTGACCCTCGACAAAAGCAGTTGCACCAAGCTTCCACACCGCACCACGATTTTGTAAAGCTTCTATTCTAAGTTCCAAAACATCGCCCGGAATTACCGGTTTTCTAAATTTAGCGCCATCAATCGACATAAAATAAACTAATTTTTCATCGGCTTTAAACTCATCATTACAAGTAACCATCAGAGCTCCAGCCTGCGCCATTGCTTCAACAATCAGAACGCCTGGCATTATTGGATGATCAGGAAAATGTCCTAAAAAATGTGGTTCATTAAAAGTAACGTTTTTAATGGCGATAATTTTTTTACCCGGTTCAAGACTTATAACTTTATCAACCAAAAGCATCGGATAGCGATGTGGCAATGATTTAAGAATCTTTTCAATATTTATTTTTACAGTCATGATTTTTTAATTTATATTTAAAATACACCGAATAAACAATTTAATTGTTAAAAACCATAAAATCAAATTCAATTTTTTACTTGAACACAAAAGTTTTAAATGATTAAATTAAACTTATCAGGAATTTGTAAATTTTTTATCAATGGTTAAACTCAAAGAAACAAATCAATTTAGTGGCGCAGAAATTATTGTTAGAGCCTTAATTAACGAAGGCGTTGACACTATTTTCGGATATCCCGGTGGGGCAATTTTGCCATTTTACGATGCACTTTTTCAACAAAATCGCATAACCCATATTCTTGCGCGCCATGAACAAGCGGCAACGCATTCCGCCGAAGGTTATGCCCGTTCAACTGGTAAGGTCGGAGTAATCACCGTCACTTCTGGCCCTGGAGCCACCAATGCTATTACGGGACTTACCGACGCTTATATGGATTCCGTTCCTTTAGTATGTTTTTCCGGTCAAGTTGCCACCACCGTCATCGGCACCGATGGCTTCCAAGAGGCTGATATTACTGGCTTGACCCGCTCTTGCACCAAACATAATTATTTGGTAAAAAATGTTAATGATTTAGGATATATAATTCACGAAGCCTTTCATATTGCAAGAACCAATCGTCCCGGTCCAGTTTTAATCGATGTGCCAAAAGATGTTCAAAATAGCTTCGGAATCTATCATGGTAAAGTCGAAATTAATCGTCAATCTTATCAAGTTAAGCAAAGAAAATTTTCGTTAAATCACGATAACATTGCCCAAGCCGTTGATTTAATTGCTTCGGCGAAGCGTCCGATTTTTTATGTCGGCGGTGGCGTTATAAATTCTGGCGATGAAGCTTGTGAAGCCCTTACAAAGCTAGTTCGTCATTTAGGTTTTCCAATCACCAATACTTTGATGGGGCTCGGCGCTTTTCCGGCAACCGATAAACATTTTATTGGCATGCTTGGAATGCATGGAACTTACGAAGCCAACCTTGCCATGTATGGATGCGATGTTATGATTAACATTGGTGCTCGTTTTGACGATCGCGTGACAGGCAAAGTCTCAGGCTTTTCTCCCGACTCTAAAAAAATTCACATTGATATTGACGAATGTTCGATCGACAAAATAATTAAAGTCGATGTCGCCATAAATGCCGACGCTAACCATGCGATTAAAGCTTTACTTGAAGAAATTGAACGTCGCAAAATCGGCAATCGCCGTCAAGAAATTAAAGATTGGTGGCACCAAATCGAAAAATGGCAATCGATAAAATCTTTGTCTTACGAGGCTTCAAAAAAAACCATCAAACCCGAATATGCAATTGAAAGGCTGAACGCTCTCACCATAGATGCGCAACCTTTTGTATCAACCGATGTTGGTCAGCATCAAATGTGGACGGCACAATATATTCAATTTGATAAACCCAAAAAATGGCTTACTTCGGGCGGTCTTGGAACTATGGGCTACGGCGTTCCATCGGCAATTGGCGCTCAAATCGCCAATCCACAAGATTTAGTTATTTGCGTTAGTGGCGATGCGAGTTTTATGATGAATATGCAAGAATTATCGACCATTAAACAATATAATTTACCAGTTAAAATTTTCATTTTAAATAATCGTTATATGGGCATGGTGCGTCAATGGCAAGAGTTGATTTACGAAAAACGCGAAAGTCAATCTTACATGGAATCTTTGCCGAATTTTATGAAATTAGCGGAAAGCTTCGGCATTCTAGGAATTGAATGCGACAAGCCCGACCATCTCGATGAAAAAATTCTCGAAATGATTAATCATCGAGGACCAGTTTTATTTAATTGTTTGGTTGATAAATCGGAAAATGTTTTCCCCATGATTCCCGCCGGCTCGTCGCACAATGAAATATTGCTCGGAAGCCAAGCAAAACAATATGTAACCAAAGATATTAACGCGGTTTAATTTAAATTTTATGACAGAAATTCGAAGACATGTAATTGCAGTTTTGATCGATAACGAGTTCGGAGCCTTGGCCCGAGTGGTTGAATTATTTTCAGCTCGTGGCTACAATATTGAAACCTTATCGGTCGCCCCAATTTCTCAAGATAAAAAATTATCGCGCATCACCATCACCACTTTTGGCACCGATAAAACCGTAGATTTAATTTGTAAATTATTATGCCGAATCGTTCCCGTTCATAACGCCGCAGAACTTAGTAAAAATGACGATTACATTGAAAGAGAATTGTGTTTAGCCCAAATAATTTCTTCGCAAAAACAACTTGAAGATGCGCAAAATTCTTTAAAAGATTTTCGTTTTCAAATTATTGATACCGAAGAAAATTCCACTGTTTTTGAAATTATTGGTAATTCAAAAGAAATTGATGAAGCCTTGAAAATCCTTGAGAATCATGGCTTGGCAACAGTTTCGCGCACGGGAATTGCTGGTGGCTTTAAAGGTAAAAAACGTCTCGACCAAATTTAAAATATTAAGAATATGATTGATATAAAATGGATTCGTGAAAATCCCGAAAAATTTGATAATGCCATGGAGGCTCGCAAATTAACCATTCGCGCTTCTGAACTTCTTATTCTCGATGAACAAAAACGTAAAAAAATTTTTTTAATTCAAGAGCTTCAAGCCAAGCGCAACAAGCTAGCGCAAGATATTGCGATTATTAAAAAAAATAATGGCGACGCCTCGCCTTTTTTACAAGAATCAAAAAATATTAATGCCCTTTTAAGTGAAGCTGAAAAAAATTTAGAAAGTGAAGAATTGCTCAATGAAAAACTTTTAAATATTCCCAATATTCCTCATGATGAAGTGCCCGTAGGCTTTGACGAAAATGATAATATTGAAATTGAAAAATTCGGCGAGCCGAGAAAATTCGATTTTACGCCAAAATCTCACGAAGATCTTGGCGAAAAGCTGAAAATGCTTGATTTTGAACAATCAGCTCAAATGTCGGGAGCGCGATTTTCAACTTTGAGTGGAGATTTGGCAAGGCTTGAAAGAGCCTTGGCAAATTTCATGCTCGACATCGCTAACGCCAATGATTACACCGAAATTTCGCCACCAAATTTAGTTAAATCCGAAGCCATGAAATTTTCCGGACAACTGCCCAAATTTTCTGAAGAAGCTTTTGTCACAACCGACGGCTATTGGCTGATACCAACCTCCGAAGTCTCTTTGGTAAATTTGGTCGCCAAAAAAACTTTTAGCGAAAATGATTTGCCGATTCGCTTTACCGCTTTTACTCCTTGCTTTAGAAGAGAAGCAGGCTCAGCAGGCAAAGATACGCGAGGCATGATTCGCCAACATCAATTCAAAAAAGTTGAATTAGTTTCAATCACTTCGTCAGAAAATTCTAATCAAGAACATGAAAGAATGACGAATGTTGCTTGCGAAGTTTTGCAAAAACTTAATTTACCTTATCGCAAAATTTTATTATGCTCGGGCGATATGGGTTTTTGCGCTCAAAAAACTTATGATTTGGAAGTTTGGTTTCCATCACAAAATAAATATCGAGAAATTTCAAGTTGTTCAAATTGCGGAGATTTTCAAGCACGCAGAGCTAATATAAAATATAAGGATAAGGATGGAAAAAGCCATTTTGCTCATACCTTAAATGGCTCATCGCTAGCTGTTGGGCGCACTCTCATCGCTATTTTAGAAAATTATCAAAACGCAGATGGTTCAATCGAAATTCCACAAATTTTACAAGATAAAATGGGCAAGAAAATTATTAATATTTAGAAATAATTTTTACGTTATTTTAAATTTTTTTAAAGAATCTGGATTCATAAATTTTAAAAATTACTCGTAAAAAAAATTTAATCTGACTTCCAAAAAACTAGAATTTTACTCTCGCCAACAAAAATTCTTGCTAAACTAATTTATAACTATTAAAATTACCGCCCTCAAATAATTCTTTATTGAAAACAACAATTTATTTTGAAAAAAATTACATATGGCAAATACAAAATCTGCTAAAAAAGCATTTCGTTCTAGTGAGAAAAAAAATATTGTTAACACTGCTCGCATCAATCGTATCAGGTCTTTCATCAAGAAAGTTGATGGTGCAATTAAAGTTGGCGACGAAACCAAAGCTCGTGAAGCTTTTAAAAATCTTGAACCCGAAATTATGCGTGGCGTAACTAAAAAAGTTTTGAAGCTTAACACCGCTTCTCGCAAGCTTTCTAGGCTTTCAATTGCGATTCGTAAAATTAAAAAATAGTTTTTGATAAATTAATTTTATCAAATTAATCACTACAAAATCATGTCAATAATTAGCAAAATCAGAGTCTCTCTTAATAATTGCAAAGTCGATTTTATGTCAATTCATAAAATCGCTTTAATGCTTTCAATTATATTTATGATTGGTTCTTTAATATTGGTTTTCACCAAGGGGCTCAATTATGGAATTGACTTTGCTGGTGGCATTTTAATTGAAGCTCGCATCGATGAAAACCCAGATATTTCTAAAATTCGCGAAGTTTTATCAAGCAAAATTAATGACATTCACATTCAAGAATCTGGAGAAAATGATGTTCAAATCCGCGTTTCTAAAGCCTCTCAAGATCAAGATAAATTAATCAAAAAAATTCAAAATATTTTGGAAGAAAATTTCACCAAAGTTGAATATCGCAAAATTGATTTCGTTGGTCCGCAAGTCGGCTCTGAGTTGATCCTTAAAGGCTTCCTCGCATTGTTTTTGTCGTTCATATTTATTATGATTTATATTTGGATTCGTTTCGATTGGCAATTCGGACTTGGTGGCATTTTCGCCCTTCTTCACGACGCCATCGTCACTCTCGGATTTTTTTCAATCACGGGTTTAGAATTTAATTTAACTTCAATCGCCTCAATCCTTACCATCATTGGTTATTCGATCAATGATTCGGTGGTTATTTACGATCGCATTCGTGAAAATTTACGCAATTATCAAAAAATGGATCTGCAACTTCTGATTAACTCAAGCACCAACTCAACTTTGAGTCGCACCATTTTAACCGCAAGCACAACGCTTATTTCGCTCCTTGCATTGATTTTATTTGGTGGAGAAGCCTTATTCAGCTTCAGTGTTGCCACCTTCTTTGGCATCGCTCTTGGAACCTATTCTTCAATTTATATTTCAGCACCAATTTTACTTTATTTCGATCCGCGCAAAAAAGACGAGAAAAAAATATAAAATTTCCACCATTCCAATTCTTTTTTGCTAGCCTTAAAGTTCTGCTCATACATCATCAAAATAGTCGAATAACTGCACATATCAACCGTTCCCGAGCAATAATCTTCAATTACTTTATCCATAATTTTTTTATCTTGCGCTTGCGTAAGTTTTTTAAAAGAATCGAGATTTTGTTGCTCCATCATTCTTAAAGTTGAATGATTGCACATATCAACCGAGCTACTACAATAATCTTGCTTAACGCGATCTTTTATATAATCCAAAACTTCTTTTTTTTGAGTTTTTTCATCAAAATTTAGCGGATGAACAAAGTCGGCAAGCGCATTTTTATTCATAAAAAAAATTACTAAAAAAATTATTATTTTATACATATTTTTAAGAAAATTAAATAATATTGATTAACAATAAACAGAATTCGTTATAACTTAAAGAAAATTTAGATATTTTTAAGAGCTTCGATCGCCTCTTCGATTCGTGAAAATTTAAAATCATAACCATTTTCAATTGCTTTATGCGGTGCGATTTTTTGTGAAGAAAGCAAAAGCTCTTCGCCCATTTTTCCAAATAAAGTTTGAGCAATTATTTTTGGCATGTGAAATAAATGGGGACGCGAAAATTTTCGCGCTAATTTTTGCGAAAATTCCGCATTCGAACAAGCATTCGGAGCTACTAAATTAATGGCTCCAACAATCGAAGAATTATTCATAATTAAATTTAAAATTCCCATCACATCTTGCAAATGAATCCAACTCATAATTTGATTTCCATCGCCAATATTACCTCCAAGTCCCAATTTAAAAGGAATAGAAAGTTTTTTAATTATTCCGCCGCCCTCGCCAACCACAACGCCAGTTCGAAGCAAAACCACTCGCGATTTATCTGTCGCTTTTAACGCAACTTCTTCCCAATCTTTGCATAATTTTTGTGAAAATAAATTTTGTGTGGTTGGATGCGAATTTTCGCTGAAAATTATGGAATTTGAAGTTCCATAAAATCCAATCGCCGAACCGCTAATAAAAAGCTTCGGCGGAGTTTCGCTATTAATAATTTTTTCAACAATTTTTTGCGTAATATCAAGACGACTTTCGCGAATTTCTTGTTGCTTTTTTTTAGTCCAATACTCTGAAATCGTGGCTCCCGCCAAATTTATTACCACATCAAAATTAAAATTTTCTTCATCTAAATCATTAATATATTTTAGATTTTCATGCACCGAAATTTTATTTTTTTGACGCGTAAGTGCCACGATTCGATGCCCGTCGGACAATAATTCTTGGCATAATTTTGAGCCAATAAATCCCGTTGCCCCCGTGATTAAGAATTTGCAATTTTTTTGTAAAAGTTTAATCATAAATTTAAGAGTTTTTAATTCATTTTTAACTTTCTAAATAATATGCGCAATTTAATTTTTATTTTAGGCGATCAACTTTCTTTGCATATTTCTTCGCTTCAAGACTTTGACAAAAAACTCGATGCAATATTGATGGTAGAGGTTTGGGACGAAACAAAATATGCTCCGCATCATCAAAAAAAATTGGTTTTAATTTTTTCGGCGATGCGTCAATTTAAAAATTATTTACAAGAAAATGGTTATAAAATTTTTTATACCAAACTCGATGACGAAGATAATTGTGGCAGTTTTGATGGCGAACTTTTGAAATTTAATCAACAATTAAAACCGCAAAAAATAATTTTAACCGAACCTTCGGAATATCGTGTTTTGAAGCTTTTCAACGATTTTCAAGAGAAAAATAAAGTCCCTTTGGAAATTCGCAATGACGATCGTTTTATTTGTTCTCATCACGAATTTGCTAATTTTGTTAAAGATAAAAAAACTTTATTGCTCGAAAATTTTTATCATCAAATGCGTAAAAAAACTAGAATTTTAATGAAAGAATTGCCAAAAAGTTCTCGCAAAAAAACGACCTCCGAGCCAGAATTAAAGCCTATCGGTGGCAAATGGAATTATGACAAAGAAAATCGCCAAACTATGCCCGCCGATATTCATCCGCCGAAAATTTTAAAATTAGAAAATTCACCAATTACTTTGGAAGTTATTGAGATGGTTAAAAAAAATTTTCCAAATAATTTTGGCGAAATTGATAATTTTAACTTCGCTACAACTGCTCCGGAAGCCAATTTGCACCTTGAAGATTTTATTCAAAATCGTCTAAAAAATTTTGGAAATTATCAAGATGCGATGCGTCAAGATGTTGATTTTGGTTTTCATAGCTTAATTTCGATGTATATAAATATTGGCTTGCTCGACGCTTTGACTTGCGTGAAAAAAGTTGAAGAGGAATATCTCAAGGGCTCTTGTGACTTGGCTTGCGCTGAAGGATTTATTCGCCAAATTATTGGTTGGCGCGAATATATTCGTGGAATTTATTGGCATTTTATGCCGAAATATCGTGAGTTAAATTATTTTAATCATCAACGAAAATTGCCCGATTTTTATTGGGATGAAAATAAAACCAAGATGAATTGTTTAAAAATTGCCGTTAAACAAACTCGGGAAAACGCTTACAGCCACCATATTCAAAGACTAATGATCACCGGCAATTTTGCTTTACTTGCCGAAATTAATCCCGATGAAATTGATGCTTGGTATTTGGGAGTTTACGCCGACGCTTTTGAGTGGGTTGAAATGCCAAATACGCGCGGAATGGCAATTTATGCCGATGGCGGAATCGTCGCCTCGAAACCTTATTGCTCTAGCGGAAATTACATTAACAAAATGTCGAATTTTTGTAAAAATTGTCATTTTGATGTCAAAAAAACCACTAACGAAAATTCACTTGTCAAAAATGCTTGTCCGTTTAATTATTTATATTGGAATTTTTTAATTAAAAATGAAAAATTACTTAAAAATAATGGACGACTTTTTTATCCTTACGCTAATTTAAAACGCAAAACCGAACCAGAAATTTCAGCCATAAAAAAATCAGCGCAAGAATTTTTTAACGACATAAAAATTTAATATGCTCACTCAACAACAACTCGAACTTTATTCACGCAATATTTTACTTAACGAGATCGGCGAAATTGGACAACAAAAATTATTGCAAAGCAAAATTTTAGTAATTGGAGCCGGTGGACTTGGTTCTTCATTGCTACAATATCTAGCTTGTGCGGGAATTGGCCATCTTGGAATTATCGATAATGACAAGGTTGAATTATCAAATTTACAACGCCAAATAATTCATGATTTTAGCAAATTAAATATTCACAAAGTCCATAGTGCTGAAGAAAAATTACGTAAATTAAATCCCGATTTAGATTTAAAAATTTATCCAATTCGCGCCAATCACCAAAATTTATCTGAAATAGTTAAAGATTATGAAATTATAATCGATGCCACCGATAATTTTCCGACTCGTTTTATTATCAATCAAGTGTGTTTTGAACAAAAAAAACCTTTAATTTTTGGCGCGGTAAAAGGCTTTAAAGGTCAATTAACTATTTTCAAAGCTTATGAAAATAACCAACCTTGTTATGCATGCTTTAACCCCAATATTGTCGATGAAAAATTTGAATTACCCTTAAGTGAAAAAGGCATTTTAGGTGCGGTGGCTGGGACTTTAGGGGCTATGCAGGCGACTTATACAATTAAAGAAATTTTACAAATTGGTGAAAATATTTGTGGCAAAATTTTAATTTTTGATTTTCTTAAAAATGATTTCCGCAAAACAATTTTGCACAAAAATCCTCAATGCAAAATTTGTTGTTAAGTTATTTGCGTTAAAAAAATAGCCTAAACTCAACTTAAAACTAAAAATTTATCGCGGATGGGCGAATTTATTTCGCCCGAAGCGATTCAACTAAAAAGCTAAATTTGCGTTAGGTTATTTGCGTTAAAAAAATAGCCTAAATGGCTATTTTTAGCAAATAACGGGATAATGAGCGTAAGCGAAGCAATCCCAGTCCGCGAGTCGTCTTCGAAATCAAAATGAAATTTTGATTGAGAAAAGCGACGAAGGTTAATTTGCGTTAAAAAAATAGCCTAAACGGCTATTTTTAGCGAGAAACGGGATCAGGAACGAAGTGACGCAATCCCAGTCGCGAATCTTTTTCGAAAAAAAAGATGAAGCGTTGCCATAAATTTCTCATAATTAATTAGTCTCTCGGAAATATCGTTTTAAATCTTAAATCAGGCGATTGAATTTGAAGGCGAGTCTGCGTAAGGTTATTTGCGTT
>JBIIBR010000025.1:0-9794 GCA_044239285.1 Rickettsiales bacterium
AAGTTCAAAAAATTTTGCAAGCCTATAAATCTTTGCAAGATATTATTGCCATTCTTGGTATGGATGAACTTTCTGAAGAAGATAAATTAACGGTGGCGCGCGCTAGAAAAATCCAAAGATTTTTATCGCAACCATTCCACGTAGCCGAAGTTTTCACCGGCGCTCCAGGGAAATTAGTTTCATTGAAAGACACAATTAGTGGTTTTAAAGCAATATGCGCAGGAGAATTAGATTATCTTCCGGAGTCAGCTTTTTACATGGTTGGTAATATCGATGAAGCGATAGCCAAAGGCAATAAAATACTTAAAGAAAATAATTAGAATTTTAAATTAGAAGGTTAAAACTTATTTTATGTCGGATTTAAAAATTGAAATAATATCGATCGAAGGCTCTGTTTTTAAGGGATCTTGCAATATTGCAGTGATTCCTTCAAATTCAGGCGATTTAGGAATCATGTATGGACATGAAGCTATAATTTCTAACCTTCGCGAAGGCGAAATAAAACTTTTCGACAACTCTCAAAATATTTTTAAAACCATCGATGTAAAGGGTGGCTTTGCCGAAATGCAAGGTGCAGAAAAATTACTAATATTGATTAATTAAATCTTACATTAATCTAAAAATTTATTAAATTTTTAGATTAATTTATATTAAACAAATTCTTGTTTTAAAAACACTTTTGAATAAATTTAAATAGCATTTTATATGCGCTGTCCATTTTGCGGAAACCTAGAGACTCAAGTTAAAGACAGTAGAATTTCCGATGATGGCGAAGCTATAAAAAGACGAAGATATTGCCCCGCTTGCGACTCAAGATTCACAACATTTGAACGAATTCAACTTCGCGAAATTACCGTTATCAAAAAAAATGGCGATAAAAAAATTTTTGATCCTGAAAAATTAAAAAAATCGATTGAAATGGCGGTTAGAAAACGTCCCGTTTCTGAATTACAAGTTGAAAGATTAGTTAACAATATTGTGCGTCAACTTGAAGTCGAAAATGAAACCGAAATCTTATCTTCCAAAATTGGCGAAATAGTTATGAGTTCGCTTGAAAAGCTTGATAAGGTTGCCTTCGTGCGCTTCGCATCTGTTTATAAAAACTTTGAAAAAACCGACGATTTCCAAAAATTTATTAAAAAAATTATTTAACGCCGATGACACAAAAATATAATTTGCGCGATGTTTTGGAATTTTATGAACAAAATGAATTCAACGAAGTATTTTCGAGCGAACCAAATGATAAGTTAAAAATTGATGGCAAGTCATTAATTGTTTTAAATAAAAAAACTAAAGAAAAGCCACGTGAAACAATTTTAGAACCAGAAGTTCGAAAAGAAAAATTACCCGATCAGTCAAAAATTCAGGAATCGACGATTATTTCAAATGTAAAAAATATCTCTTCAACCTCGCAAGCATTGGCGGAGCTGGCAAAAAAAAATCAAATAAATTTTATGGAAAATAAATTACCAAATATTGATGAGAAATTTTTGCCGTTGAATCAGATTGTCGAAAATGCACGATTATTGGCAAGTAAAGCTACAAATATCGCCGAACTTAAAGAGATTGTTGAAAATTTTGACGGTTGCAATCTAAAAAAAATGGCAACTAATACGGTTTTCGCTGATGGCAATCCTAATTCTAAAATTATGGTGATTGGTGAAGCTCCCGGTAATCATGAAGATCTTAGTGGGGTGCCGTTTTGCGGTGATTCCGGTGAAATGCTAACGGGAATGTTTAATGCTATAAATCTGACTCGCGACAAAGATTATTACATTACCAATGTAATTTTTTGGCGTCCACCGGGAAATCGTCGTCCAACCGATGAAGAGCAAGCCATTTGTAGGCCTTTTGTTGAAAGGCATATGCAACTTTTCAATCCCAAAGTCATAATTTTAGTTGGAGCGACGGCGATGAATGCGATTATTGATACTTCTGAGGCAATCAGTAAAATTCGTGGTCAATTTCTTGATTTTTCTCCGCAATTCTTAGAAAACAAAACTAAAATATTTACTATTTTTCATCCCTCTTTCTTAATGCGTCAACCCGCCAAAAAAAGGTTGACTTGGCTTGATATGATTAATTTACAAAAATTTATAAAAAATAATTATGCAGAATAAAAAGAAATTATTACCGCTCGGATTTTATGAACTTACTGGCGATGAAGCCAAGAAAAATTATGAATACACCAAAAAAACTCTGGAAAGTTTTATGAATGACGATTATCAATTAATCAAAACTTCATTGATTGAATTTGCTGAAAATTATGATAAAAAAAACCTAGAAAATACCTTCAATTTTAACGATAATATTTCGGGCAAAAATTTATTTTTCCGCAGTGACATCACTCTGCAAATTTCAAAATATATTTCTTCCAATTATGATGAGATAAATGTTCCGCTAAAATTATGTTATTATGGCGATGTTGTTTGTTTAAATAGCGATGAAATTTACCGCGAGCGTCAACAAACTCAACTTGGGTGCGAGATAATTGGCTCTAAGGATATAAATTCTTGCTTTGAGGTAATAAAAAGCACTTTAAATGCTTTGGAAAAAATTAATATAATCGATCTAAATATTTCGATTTCACTGCCGGATTTTTTGGATAAATTTTTAGAAAATATTGATTTAGATAATAAGGGTCAACTTAAAGACGCTATCATTAACAAAAGAATTTCCGATATAAAAATATTAGCAAAAAATTATCAAGAATTAATTACGGAAATAGTTTTAAAAAATAATGATTTTGAAAATTTGGATAAAAAAATCAGATCTCAATTTGCGAATCCAGAAATTGCTAAAATTCTTGATAATGGCAAAAAATTAATGATTTTTTTACAAGAAAATTTTGAAAAAATAAAATTTAATTTTGATTTATTTGGAGATAATAAATTTAGTTATCACAACAATATAGCTTTTGATATTTTCGCTGGTAATTTTCGTTATCCAATCGCTAAGGGCGGTTGTTATTCAATAGAATTCGATAATAAAAAAATAGATGCGGTCGGTTCGACAATTTACATAAATTTTTTAAGAAAAATTTAAAATTATTTGTTTCATGTGAAACGAATTGACAAATTAGTTTAGTAAATTTAGTTTAATAATCACAAACGCAAATCCAAAATTTCTAAAATTTATAATATGGATCATCAAGAAAAAATTAAAAAAGCCAAAATATTTTCAATTGTAAACCAAAAAGGTGGAGTTGGTAAAACCACGACGGCAATAAATATAGCTACCGCAATGTCGGCAATTGGAAAAAAAGTTTTGTTGCTCGACATGGATCCGCAAGGCAATGCCAGTACTGGTTTGGGAATCGATAATAATGACCGAAATAACACAATTTACGAAGTTATTATTGGGCAAGTAAAACCTCAAGAAGCTATTATTAAAACAAAAATTCCAAATTTAAAAATTATTACATCAACCGTTGATTTGTCGGCATCGGAAGTTGAATTGGTAAATATTGAAAATAGAGAATTTTTACTAAAAAAGGCACTTCAAGAAATCGTTGAAGATTTTGATATTATCGTAATTGATTGCCCACCTTCGCTTGGATTGTTAACAATAAACGCGCTTTGCGCTTCAGATTCAATATTGATTCCAATGCAATGTGAATTTTTTTCACTCGAAGGATTGAGTCATTTACTTAATACCGTTGGATTAATCAAGGATAATTTAAATCAAGATTTATCGATTAGTGGCATAATTTTAACAATGCATGATAAGCGCAACAAACTTACCGAGCAAGTCGAAGAAGATGTTCGTAATTTTCTGGGTGATAAAGTTTACGAAAGTTATATTCCGAGAAATGTTAAACTTTCCGAAGCGCCTTCTTATGGTTTACCGGGAATTGTTTATGATTCAAAATGTTCGGGTTCCGTGGCTTATTTAAAACTTGCTCGCGAAATTATCAAAAAAGAGCAAATTTAATTTAAGCAAATAACCGCAACATTTCTTCCGCGAACTTCGTCACTATAATGACATGATCTTCTATAGCTACTATATTTTTGCGGATTGGTGTAAGTATCAATCATTAAATTCTCAATATCATTAACGCCACTCAGTGAAAGTTTACTTTCAACGTAATTTGGTAAATTAAAATTCCAGCGAATTGGATCGACGGTTTCTTTAAAAAATCTTAAATTATCTTTAGATTCTAGTAAAAATTCATTGTAAAAATCGATTGAAACTTGATAAGAATATTGTTGAATCATGGGACCAATTATGGCGGAAATATTGGTAGCGCCGAGATCGTGCATTTTTTTTACGGTTTCTTGAATAATTCCTAATTTAGCGCCTTTCCAGCCAGCGTGACAAGCTCCGATTACTTGTTTTTCCTCATCATAAAAAATTATGGGAGCGCAATCTGCGGTGACAATTCCAATCGCAATATTTTTTAAATTAGTAACGATTCCATCGGCTTTCGGTAAATTTTGAGTGCCATGAATTTTTTTAATATCATCAACTACAACAACTTTATCACCATGAATTTGATTTAATAATAAAACTTCACCAAATTTAAAATTTAAATCATTTAATTTTTGATTTAAATCGGTGCGATCTTTTAAATCTTGATCCAAAATGCAATCTTTGCCAAAAAAATTATAATTAATCATTATTTTAATATTTTGTTGTTAATAAAAAATAAAAGCTTTTCTTTATATTCAATAGGATTTTTAATTTTTACAAGAGAATTTTTTGGCGTAAAAAACATATCGTGAAGTCTAGTTAATAGGAACCGCATCGCGCCAGCGATTAAAGCGGTTTCTAAAAAATTTAATTCTTTTGAACTAAATGGTTTAATTTTTTGATAAGAATTTAATAAAGCTTCAAATTTATCAAAATTGAAATTTGTTTTATCAAAGCACCAAGCATTAACAACTATCGCAAAGTCGTAAATTAATAAATCATTTGCTGAAAAATAAAAATCAATTACGCCAGTAATTTGATTTTTTTCATTAAAAAAAACATTGTCGGGAAATAAATCTAGATGACATGAAGAGGCTTCTAAATCATTCTTCCAACTGGCGTTAAGTGATTTTAAAGTGCTGGTAATTAATTTATTTAAAATCGGATCGTAATCATCAAGTAAATGTTTAAATTTATTAAATAAATTTTCAAAATCTTTAACCGCTAAATCATTTTGACGATTTGAATTGAAATCTTTTGAAGCTAAATGCATTTTTGCCAACATTCCGCCAACTTGGAAGCAATGATTGCTGGTTATGTTGAAGTAATAACCATCATTATTTGGCTTTAAAGTAGCGCCACTCAAAAAACTAACCAAGGCGGTTTTTTTATCATGAAAATCAACAATCGTTTGTGAGTTTTTGGCTTTAATTGGAGCTGGGCATGAAATATTTTTTAAAGCCAAATGTTCTTTAAAATTTATAAAATATGGCAAACTATTTTTATCAATTCTTGATTCAAAAATCGTAAAAATAAAAGTATTTTTTGTGGTTTTAACAATAAAATTAGAATTGTCGATGCCGTCAATTATTTCAACATATTCCACGAGTTCACCAACATCATAATTTTTAAGATGTTGAGAAAGTTCTTCGAAAGTTATTTTAGTATAAACCGCCATATAAAATTAATTTTTTTTAAGGATTGGTCTGCAATATAATTCTAGTTTATGTCCAATTAATTCATAACCGTGATCGCGAGCGATTTTTTCTTTTAATTTTTCAATTTCTTCATTGTAAAATTCTATAACTTCATCGTTAGTTATATCAACCAAATGATCATGATGATCGTCATTTTCAAGAAATTCATAACGCGCTCGCCCCTTATTTAAGAAGTCATGCTTGGCAATAATTCCAGATTCTTCTAACATTTTAACGGTGCGATAAACCGTGGCAATTCCAATTTTATTATTAATTTTTGAAGCACGATGATAAACCTCCTCAACATCGGGATGATCTGTGCTTTTAGATATAACTTTGGCAATAATTTTTCTATTTTCGGTTAGCTTTATATTTTTTTCTAAACAAAGTTTTTCAATGTGAGATGCCATAATTTCTTTTGTTGTTAAATTCAGATTGAGTTTTATTTTTTGTTAATCGATAATTGTTTGCTACAATTTTTATTTTAAAAACTTTAGTAATTTTTATAGGTTGTTGATTTATTAAACAAGAATTAAAATTAAATTTAGGTAGCAAAATTATGACAAATAATCGCAAAACGATTGAAACATCTTCGCCAGCATTAACATTTGATGATGTTTTGCTCAAGCCTTTATATTCCGAAGTTCTACCAAGCGAAGCAAGCACTCGCACCAAAATTACCAAAAATATTTCAATAGAAATTCCGATAATTTCGGCGGCAATGGATACCGTTACCGAAAGTCGTTTAGCAATCGCAATGGCACAAAGTGGCGGAATTGGCTGTATTCATAAAAATTTATCAATAAAAGATCAAGCTGATGAAATTAGAAGAGTGAAAAAATTTGAATCGGGAATGGTGGTAAATCCTGTAATTATAACGCCCGATGAAACTCTTGGTGACGCTCTTCACCTCATGAAGCAATATGGAATTTCAGGAATACCGGTAGTTAAAAGTGGCTCTAAAAAACTCGTTGGCATTTTGACAAATCGTGATGTGCGTTTTGCTCATGATAAAAAACAGCTCGTTAAAGATTTAATGACCAATGAAAATTTAATTACCGCAAAACTTGGCGTAAGTAAGCTCGAAGCTAAAAATCTTTTACATAAAAATAAAATCGAAAGAATTATTATTGTTGATAGCGACAATAATTGCATAGGTTTAATGACAGGCAAAGATTTAGAAAAAACTAAACAATTTCCTTTGGCATCAAAAGATAAGGAGGGGCGTTTATTGGTGGCGGGAGCAACTTCGGTTGGCAAAGATGGCATAAAGCGTGCAGAAAGTCTAATCGAAGAACATGTTGATATTTTAGTGGTTGACACCGCCCATGGACATTCTAGAGGCGTAATTGAAACCGTTAGAGAGTTAAAAAAACTTTATCCAAAACAAGAAATTATTGCTGGCAATATTGCTACCAAAGAAGCAGCTAAAGCTCTCTTTGATGTTGGGGTTGATGGCGTTAAAGTTGGAATTGGTCCCGGTTCAATATGTACAACTCGAGTTATAGCTGGTGTTGGCGTGCCACAATTTTCGGCACTTCTCGATGTTATGGAATTTTGCGACAAAGCAAAGCTTCCCGTAATTTCCGATGGTGGCATCAGATTTTCAGGGGATTTAGCCAAAGCAATTGCTGGTGGAGCAAGTGCAGTAATGCTCGGAGGTTTATTAGCGGGAACCGAAGAAACCCCCGGAGAAATTGTTTTATTTAAAGGTCGTTCATATAAAGTTTATCGCGGAATGGGCTCGCTCGGCGCCATGGCGCGTGGTTCCGCCGATCGTTATTTCCAACAAGATGTTGCCGACAAAATGAAATTAGTGCCCGAAGGCGTTGAAGGTCGGGTGCCCTACAAAGGCTCGGTTGTCGATGTCCTTCATCAATTAGTTGGCGGTTTGAAATCAGCAATGGGCTATACCGGCAATGCTAATATTGAAGATATGCGCAGAAATTGTCAATTTGTTAGAATTACTAATTCAGGGTTGAAAGAATCGCATCCGCATTCAATCACAATAACTTCTGAATCACCAAATTATACCACTGAAAGTTAGGGCTACAAAGCGGGTGAATCAATAAATTCGGGCTGAAGAATAATATTAACTCTTTCGAGCATGAGATTGGTTTTTTTCTTAATTTCTTGAATACTTCCCAATGTAATTTCTTTAAAAATTTTAGTTCCATTGCCCAATTCAATATTTTTACCTCGTCGCGCCGAACCCTTTATCATTTCATTAAATCCGCTCTCCATTTTTTTAAATTTTTCAATATCGGCAGAATCAACAAGAATTTTGTTAATATTTTCAATGCTTTTTTGTAAATTTTTACATTCAATTTCTTTGTTAGAGATCCAAGATTTTTCCGCACAATCCCATACTTCACGATTATATTCTTGAATTACCACAAAACTACTATTCATGCTATAAATAAAATTAATTTTTTCTTCTTTGGATTTAACTCCGGTTTTGCTCCAAAAATTATTATAATCTTTTTTGGTAATTTTTTCTTTCGAAAGCATTATATTAGAAAGCTCTTGCGAAATATTATTAGCAATTTGACTCTGCGAGTAAGCTTTGGAGCAAGTTAGTAAAACTAAAATGATGATTTTGAATATAAATTTATAATTCATTTTTTATAAAATTTTAATTAAAAAGGATTAATATTTATGCGTAATCGATATTTATTCGGAATTTCAATTTTTGATGTTATGTCGTTAATTAATTTTTGTAAATTAACTTTTTTATCAACCTTTAAATGAATCAAAAAATGATGGCGATTTTTCAGCTTTTGGAGCGGTGCCGGAGCGGGTCCAAAAATTTCAATTTTTTCATCAATCGGAAAAAATTTTAATAAATTTTTAGCAAAATTTTTAGCTTCTTGTTCATTTTGCGCACTAATTTCAAATCTCGCCATTTGCGTAAAAGGCGGTAAATTTAATTGTTGACGATTATTCAATTCAAAATCATAAAAATCTTTTTTGTCATCGAGGGCAATTTTTTCAAAAAGTAAATTTTGCGGATTGAAAGTTTGGATTATAATTTTACCACTTTCATCGCGACGTCCCGCTCTCCCCATTACTTGCGTAAAAACTTGATAAGCTCTTTCCAAAGCCCGCAAATCCGAAGAATAAAGCATCGAATCGGCATCGACAATTCCGACTAAATTTAAATTAGCAAAATCATAACCTTTTGAAATCATTTGCGTTCCAATAATTATGTCAATTGTTCCACATGAAATATCTTGAACGATTTTTTCGGCATCTTCAAAACTTTTAATTTCATCGCTATTTATCGAAGCAATTTTGGCATCGGGAAAAACAAATTTTACCTCTTCCAAAAGCTTCTCAACTCCAGTTCCCATGCTGATTAAAGAATTTTCTTCGTTGCAATATTTACAATTTTTTAAAGTTTTTTCTTGATGTCCGCAATGATGGCAAATCAATAAATTTTTATGCTTGTGAAGCACTAAATGAAAATCACAATTTGGGCAATCATATTTTTTACCACATGATTTACAAAGTGTTATTGGAGAATATCCGCGACGATTTAAAAATAATAAACTTTGTTTTTTTTGTAATAAATTTTTAGCAATTTCTTCGCGCAATTTTTTGGATAAAATATGATTATTTTCGATTTTTTCTTGACGCAAATCAACAAATTCAATGACATTTTTAGTGCCAAATTTTTGTGTTAATAAAAATTGCTTATATTTGCCACTTTTGCCGTTATTGTAGGTCTCAAGTGCCGGCGTTGCTGATGATAAAATAATCGGAAAATTTTCAAATTTACTTTTAACAATCGCCATATCGCGAGCGTGAAAATTAAAAATATCTTCTTGCTTAAATGAGCTATCATGCTCTTCATCGATAACAATTAAACGCAAATTTTTGAAAGGCAAAAGTAGCGAAGAACGTGCTCCAATCAAGACTTTAACAGTTCCGTTGGCGAGACCAAAATAAATTTCCCTTTTTTGTTTTTTAGAAATTTTTGAATGCCAAAGTGCGGGACGAAAGCCAAATTGCTCCTCGAAGCGACTAAGTAATTGGCTGGTTAAAGCAATTTCCGGCAATAAAATTAAAATTTGCGATGAATAATCTTTTTTCAAAATTTCGGCGATAATGGCAAAGTAAATTTCGGTTTTGCCCGAGCCGGTTACGCCATCGATTAAAAAGGTTTGCGAGCTATTTAAATCT
>JBIIBR010000204.1:0-2565 GCA_044239285.1 Rickettsiales bacterium
GTTGAACAAATAAGCGAAGATTAATCAATTTTTGATTAATAATTTATGCATCCATAGCTCAACTGGATAGAGTGTTGCTTTCCGAAGGCAAAGGTTGTGGGTTCAAATCCCGCTGGGTGCACCAAATACAATTTCCAATTTCAAATTTCCCCCAATTTTTCCGAATTTCTAATCAAATAAATTATTCGAATTGCAACAAGGCAATTTTTGATTTTTTAAATTTTATTAAAAGAATTTTTTTTAAAAACTAGCGCTGTTAAACAGTTTTAATTCACAATCTTCCAAGAAATTAATCATTGTTTTAAATAACTTTAATTTATTAAAAAAAATAAATGTTGATAGTTTAATAAATATTGTTCAAATTAAGAGTAAATAATTTGTAATTAATATTAATTTAATTAATTGATAAATATGGCTAATGATCCTTGGGATCTTTTGAATTGGAGTCAAATTCAAAAACAAATTGATGTAGCTTTAGCAACCAATAAGGAAGCATTTGATAAAAATTTGAACAATGTAGTTGAGGGGCTTAAAAATAATCCGCTTTTTGTACTAGGAGGTGAACCCAGTAAGATAGAAGGTGCAGAACCAGCTCCAGCTAAACCTCCAGCTCTAAGTCGATCAGCTTCAGCTACAACTCTTGGATCTTCAGCTCCAGCTTCAGCTAAACCTCCAGCTCCAGCTCCAGCTAAACCTCCAGCTTCAGCTAAAGCTCCAGCTCCAGCTCCACCTCTAAGTCGAGCATCTTCAGCTTCAAGTGGGGCACCTTCAGTTTCAAGTGGGGCAACTTCAGCTTTAAGTCGAGTATCTTCATTATTTGGGAGAGCGTCTTCCACTGGATCTTCGAGTTTAGATTCTAAACAAAATCAAGATTCAGCTAATCCTTTAAGTCGATCAGCTTCAACTTCATTTATTAAAAGAGTGGGATCTTTTGGATCTTTGGTATCATCCATTCTTGGATCTGTTTCTTCCGAAAATTCAAGTAAAAGTCAACCAAATAAAGACGCTCCTTCAAGAGCTCCTTCAAGAACTCCTCCAACAAGTTCTTCAAGAGCTCCTTCAAGAACTTCTTCAAGAGATAATCTAAGGCAACAAGAAG
This sequence comes from Rickettsiales bacterium, assembly GCA_044239285.1. GTDB lineage: Bacteria > Pseudomonadota > Alphaproteobacteria > Rickettsiales > UBA1997 > CAILUF01. The sequence goes on from JBIIBR010000204.1 coordinate 1,100, forward strand.
GTGGGGGAAGCAAATTACCATTTTTTAAAAGAGTTTCTTCAGGACTATCTGAATGTAAATCGAGTTTATCTAATCTTGCTTTACATTATAATGTCTCAAAAAAAAGCGAAACATTAGTGGAAGGAAGAGTGCCACTTAGATTGCCGAGGTCTTCTAGTTTTCCCAGTCTTCCTAGCCTTAATACTGCAAAATCTAGATTATTAAAAGTTAAATCTACAATATCAGAAAAAATTCAAGACTCTTCAGGAGGGTTAAGAGGGTCTTATAGCCAGTCAGCTAGTCTGGGTCAGAATTATAGTGACATGAAGAGATTTTTTAAAAAAGATGCAGGTCCACCTTCATATTTTAGTCCAAGAGATTGCAGAAGAGTTGCAGGAGAAATATTTCAATCATCTGGTGGAGGCAACTATTCGCAAGATGCTAAAATTTTAGTAAAAGGCGCTGGAAGTTTTATGAGAGAAGCGAGCTCTCAAACGGGACAAGCAGTTAGGAGTTGGGTTAGTAATGTTTCTGAATATCGAGTGAGTACGTGGTTTGAACTATAACCATTTCCTTAAAAAAATTCGGCATAATTAAAAAATAGTATAATCAAAAAATTGATTAATAAAAATCTATTTCAATCCTAAAACACGAATTTTAAAAAAATCTAAATTTTCTTCAAATTTTGAATTGCTTGTTGATAATTACCGCTTCCAAAAATATAAGAGCCCGAAACTAAAACATCCGCCCCGGCTTCAACCGCAATGCGAGCGGTTTGGTCGTTAATTCCGCCATCAACTTCAAGCTCAATTTTCTTGCCTGATTTTTCAATTTTTTTACGAATATTTTCAATTTTTTTAAGTTGTGATGCTAAAAATTTTTGTCCACCAAATCCGGGATTAACCGTCATCACTAAAATCAAATCGAGCTTTTCTAAAATATAATCCAAACAATCCTCATGGGTTGAGGGCACTAAAGAAACCCCAACTTTTTTATTGAATGATTTAATTAAAGCCAAAGATCGGTCGAGATGAATTGATGCCTCGGCGTGAATGGTTATGAGGTCAGAACCCGCTTCGGCGAAGGCTTTGATATGATTATCGGGATTGTTAATCATCAAATGAACATCGAAAGGCAATTGAGTTTTTTTTCGCAAAGATTTAACAACTTCATTGCCAATTGTGATATTGGGCACGAAACTTCCATCCATAACATCGATGTGAATATAATCTGCCCCAGCTTTTTCGATATTGTGAATTTCTTCACCAAGTTTGGCGAAATCAGCCGATAAAATTGAAGGAGCGATTTTGATCATATTATTTATTTTTACAATTTAACGCGGTGATGTCATAAATTGGACTCTCAAGGCTTGATATTGAAGGGCTTGATGAAAACATCCAGCCGTAAAAAATGCGTTTTTCTTGCGACTTTTCTTCGGATTCATTTTTAAATTCAAAAACTTCGAGTAAAATTTTATTTTCAGGTTT
>JBIIBR010000063.1:0-7082 GCA_044239285.1 Rickettsiales bacterium
AGCGATAATTTTTAGTGATCCAAATGAAATTTTTTCTCCAATTTTTAAATTTAAAATCGATGTTTTTGCCGTGGTTTTGTTTAGAACCTGAACAATCGCTACATTATTAAATCGCGACAAATCATTTTCGGGTTTGACTTCTTCTTGGCTTTCAAAATCATCTTCAGAAATTTTTTCAATTTTCTTAATTTCGGTTGGGGTAATTTTTTTATTTTGCGCTGGAATTTCGGCTTTTTTTTCTTGAGCAAAAACATTGAAACACAATATTGATAACAATGTTGTTGAAATAAAAAAATAACTAATTTTTTTCATTATCATTTCCCTTTTCTTTTTTGTCGCTAAAAATAAATTTTCCGAGTAATTCTTCAAAATTAAGTGAAGATTGAGTAAAGCTTATTTCTTGACCATTTTTCAAAATTTCTTCATCGCCACCAAGTGAAATTGAGATATATTTTGCTCCAAGCAAACCTTCGGAAACGATTTTGGCAGAAGAGTCGGCGGGAATTTTGACGGTGCTTGAAATATTCATTTTCAAATTAGCTTTTGAAGTTTTTTCGTCGAGATTTTGTTCAATTATCGAACCAATTTTGATGCCAGCGATTTTGATGTCGCTTCCAATTGTAATGCCATCGGCATTATCAAATTTTGCAAAAATATCATAACCATTGCTAGAAGAAATTTTAGAGCTTTTGAAAGAGTAGGTAAAAAAGCCAATTGCAAATAACAAGACGATTGTTCCGATTAAAAAATCAAAATAATTATGCGATTTATTCATGATTAATAAAATTATATTTAATTAGCTTCCCACGATTCATAGTGAGATTTTGGTTTTTTTTCATTATGAGTTTTTGGCGAATATGAGTTTTTTGTTCCCGTTAAATTTGGCAAATGGATTTTTTGCCAAGAAAATTTGTTAGCCTCAATTTTTGTTGGTATTTCTTGAGTTGAATAATGCATCCAGCCATGCCACTCAAATGGGATTTTAGTTGCTTCGGCGATGCCATTATAAATAACGAATCTTTTGCCGTTTTTCTTTTCAAAATATTGATTGCCGAATTCATCGGTTCCAACTTTTTTTGAATTAATTTTTATGAAAAAATGATTTATAAATCCCATTTATAATTTAAAATAAGCTTAAAATAATAACAAAAAAATTTTAAATTTACTTTAACTTTAAAGCAAGTCAAAATTTACAATCTTTTTTAAAATTTCAAATTGAGTTTTTAAAAAAAATAATTATTATTTAAGTTCGAAAAATTTTTTTAAACTCTTTAAATGTTTACACAACTTAAACACATGAACAAGTGATGCAATTAATTAAAAACCTTCTAATGATTGCTCTCTTAGCTTGTTTTTCGATTGAATTTTCTTATGCTCAAGAAAATGAATTTAAAACCGATAAATTGTGGAAAAAATTTACCAAAAATGATATAGAAGCCCTTCAAAACATTAATTCGGCGTTGGCTAAAAATAATTTTGAAGAAGCGATGAATTTGGCAAAAGTTTTGAAAAATAATATTGGCGAAGAAAAAAATTCCTTAGCTGAGGCAATTGTTGATATTATTTTGTGGAATAAATATAGCGGTAAAATCAACTCCAAAAAAACTTCTTTCAATGATATTTCGACTTTTGTTATCGATAATCCATATTTACCAAACATCAATGATTTGAGAAGAAATGTTGAGCGTGTTGCTATCGCCAATAACGTTGATTACAAATTTACCGAATCTTATTTTAATTCAAATCCGGCTTTGACTACAGAATCAAAGCTTTACGTTGTCGAGTCAAAAATTTTGAAAATTGCCACCGAAAAAATTGATCAAGAAATTAAAGATTCGCAAAGCAAAACTATTCAATCTGAAATTGCTAAAATTTGGGTTAAAGAAAATTTTTCAATTGATGCTGAAAGACAATTTATTGAAAAATATAAAGATATTTTAACCGAAAGCGATCATTCGCAAAGGATCGAAAGATTATTGTGGGAAGGCAAGAAAATAGAGGCTTCGCGCATAATGAGCCATGTTGGCAAAGATTATCAAAATCTATTTGAAACTATTGCAAAAATTGAGGAATTTCCACGTTATATTGATAATTTAATTCTCGACATTCCTAGAAGATTAAGGTCAAATGAGCTTTTAAATTTTAAAAGAATGATCTGGTATAAATCCAAAGATCGCATTGATGACGTAGTCGATTTATTGATTGATGTGCCTGAAAATTATAAGCTTCCTGAAAAATGGTGGAGCTTTAGAAGGCTTTATGGTCGCGAAATGATCAAGCAAAAAAAATTTAAAAAAGCTTACGAAATATTGTCTCAACATAATTTACCGACAAGTTCCTCTGATTTTTGGGAGGCAGAATGGACGGCGGGTTGGGTGGCGTTACGTTTTTTGGATGAGCCTAAAGATGCTTTGACTCATTTCCAAAAAATGCGCAAAAACGTAGTGCAACCCGTTACCTTATCTAGAGCAATCTATTGGGAGGCGATGTGTTATGAAGCGATGAATCAAAAATCTAAGGCGATTGAATTATATAAAATCGGAACAGGATATCCAATTTTCTTCTATGGACAACTTGCTATTCACAAACATAGAAATCTTGATCCACTTGGCTCTGAAAAAGATATAATTTTACCTAAAAGCCCTGAAATTACGGGTCGCGATATTGTCAAAATTTCTGAATCGCGAGCGGCGCAAATTGCTTATATTTTGGCAGTTTCGGGCAATCGTGATTCCGCCTCAAAAATCTTCGAATGGCTTGTAAATAATGCTCCAACTGAAGGTCAGATTGCGGTTATTATGAAAATTATCGGAGAAATCGGCGATCGCCAAATCGATGCCAAAATTTCTCGAATTGCTTCAAAGAAAAATGTGTTTTTTGTGCGCGAAAAATTCCAAATTGTTAAAGAAGTCATGAATGACGAGTTTTCGCCTTTGGTTCATGCCATAATTAAGCAAGAAAGTGGTTTTGCGCAAATGGCAGTGAGTCATGTTGGGGCTTTGGGCTTCATGCAGTTAATGCCGGGAACGGCAAAATTGGTCGCCAAAGAATTGGGGATAAAATATGATAAAAAAAAATTAACTCAGGATATAAATTATAATGTTCGACTCGGATCATTTTATATTAAAAAATTAATTGATGAATTTAATGGTTCGGAAATGTTGGCTATTGCTTCTTACAACGCTGGTCCGAATGCAACAAAACGTTGGATCAATGAGTTTTATGATCCGCGACTTGAAAAAGATTATAATAAAATTGTTGATTGGATTGAGTTAATAACTTATTCTGAAACGCGGAATTATGTTCAAAGAATTATTGAAAACATGATTGTTTACAAATATCTCATGTCGCGAAATAATTACGATCAACTACAATAATGCCAATTAATTTTTTTTAAATATTTATGTTTGATGAGCTTCACGAAGAATGCGGTGTTTTTGCAATTTATGGCTCGAAAGACGCTTCGGTCAACACTGCTCTTGGATTGCACGCCCTTCAGCATCGTGGTCAGGAGGCGGCGGGAATCGTTGCCATGAAAGGCGAGGTTGCCAATTTTCATTTTGCCGATGGTTTAGTTGCCGACAATTTTACTTCGCAAAAAGTTTTAAAAAAACTTGAAGGTGATTCAGCGATTGGACATGTTCGATATTCAACAGCGGGCAAAAAAAATGCGCGCAATTATCAACCGATTTATGCTGAATTGAGTCATGGTTTTCTAGCTCTGGCACATAATGGCAATTTAACTAACGCCTTAACTTTGCGAAAAAAACTTATTAATCAGGGAGCGATTTTTCAATCAACGATGGATACCGAGGTTATAATTCACTTAATCGCGCGAAGTCAAAAAAATTCTTTGGAAGAAAAAATAATCGATGCCACCTCGCAAATTGAAGGAGCGTTTTCTTTAGTGATAATTCACAAGGATGGCATAATTGCTTTGCGTGATCCGCATGGCGTTCGCCCCCTAAGCTTGGCGCGTCTTGGCGATTCATATGTCGTCGCCTCCGAAACTTGTGCTTTCGATATTATTGGCGCAACTTTCGAACGCGATATTGAAAATGGCGAAATGATTATCATCAACGAAAATGGCGTTAAATCGCTAAAACCCTTTGAGGTAAAATCGCCAAAATTTTGTATTTTTGAATATGTTTATTTTGCACGTCCCGATAGCGTTGTTGAAGGTAAAAGTGTTTATGATATGCGCAAAAATATTGGAGCTCAACTTGCCAAAGAAATAAAACTTGAAGCTGATGTAGTTGTTCCCGTGCCTGATTCGGGAGTCGCGGCGGCGATTGGTTTTGCTTCGCAATCAAAAATCCCTTTTGAACTTGGAATCATTCGTAATCATTATGTCGGACGCACTTTTATCGAACCGACAGATCGCATTCGTCATTTTGGAGTAAAATTAAAACATAACGCTAACCTTACGGCGATAAAGGGTAAGAGGGTTATTTTAATCGATGACAGTATCGTTCGTGGCACCACTTCTAAAAAAATTGTGCAATTAATTCGCGATGCGGGAGCTAAAGAAATTCTTATGTTAATTGCTTCACCGCCAACGATTTCACCATGTTTTTATGGAGTCGATACCCCAGACAAAAAAGATTTAATCGCGTCACATTTATCGGTTGAAGAAATTCGTCAAATGATTGGCGCCGATTATTTGGGTTATTTATCGATCGACGGGCTTTACAAAGCCATCGCTAATACCAACAGAAACAATGAAAATCCACAATATTGTGATGCGTGTTTTTCCGATAAATATCCAATTCGATTAACCGATAAAATTGGTGTCGAATTGCCTTTATTCGAAGAAAAAAATCAAGATTAAAAATATATTTTATGAGCAATATTTCAGAAAAAAACGTCGTTAAAAAAATTAATAAAATGTCATTTGAAGATTCGATGGCAAGGCTCGAGGAGATTTCACAAATTCTTTCCTCGCAAAAAATTAATCTTGATCAAATGATTGAACTTTACGAAGAAGGAAGTGCCTTAAAAGAGCATTGCGCTTCAAGGTTGGAAGAGGCAAAAATGAAAATCGAAAAAGTAATCAACAATAAAACTTCTCAATAAATTTAAGTTTTAAAAATTTTTATATAATTAAATAATTGATATTTTTATTTTTTTGATATAAAAATAATTTATAGAAACATTATAATTAAATTTTTTTCAATGAAACAGCTACCAAATTTTCTCACGGCACTTAGAATATTCATTATTCCCTTGTTAGTTTTGGCTTTTTATATTCCAGGAATGCTATCAAATGTTATTACCGCTTTTTTATTTGGGGTGGCGGCGATTACCGATTATTTCGATGGTTATTTTGCTCGATCAATGAAAGCTCAATCAAATTTCGGCAAATGTCTCGACCCAATCGCCGATAAACTTTTGGTAATAGTTGCGATTGTTATGTTAATAAAATTTAATCCATTAAATCCGTGGATTTTATTTCCGGGACTTGTTATAATCTGTCGTGAAGTTCTAGTTTCAGGACTTCGTGAATATTTAGCGGAAGTAAATATTCGTGTGCCCGTTAGTACTTTGGCAAAATATAAAACTGCGGTTCAAATGTTTGGAATAGGGGGTTTACTGTTGGGAGACAACGGTTCAGCTTACGTTCTTTATCAATGGTTTGGTGGTTATATTGAAGTTGATATAAAATATTTACTGATTTCAGTTATTGGAGTTTTGGCAAAAATTTTATTTTCTTCGGCAGCAATTTTGACAATAATTACCGGCTACTCTTATTTTCGCACTAGCTTTAAAAATATGTAATTTATGTTTCTTATTCTCTCTTTATTTGTAAATTTTTTACTAATTAGTGCTTTGGCATATATTTTTCGTCAAAATCACGTGGCGCATAATCGTTTTGAAAATCTTAAACAACAAAATGCCGATTTAGCAAGTAATATAGCGGTTGCGCAGGCAAAATTTGACAATAAAAATCATGAAGCGCAAAAATATGAAAATCTTCTGCGCGAAACTTCGCAAAAAAAAGATGAATTAGAAAAGAAAAATTCAGAGCTTCATGCTCATTATGAAGATCTTGAAAAAAATTTAGAAAAATCCGAGAAAAAATTTATCGATTTTGAAGAAAAAATTCAAAAAACCATCGAAGAAAATAAAAATTATTTGCGTGAAAATTTAAATTGTCATTCTGAAGTCAAATTCTTGAAAGAAAAACTCGAAAATCATAAAAAAGAAATCGAAGAATTACACAAAATATCGCGCCAAAATTTTGAAAATATTGCCAATAAAATTCTGCAAGAAAAATCTGAAAAATTTACTGAAATTAACAAAAAGAATATTTCATCAATCCTTGAACCTCTTGGTCAAAACATCAATAATTTTAAAAAACAAGTTTCCGATACTTACGACAAAGATTTAAAACAAAGAGTCGAACTTCAAGAGCAAATTAAGAATTTATTAGTTCAAACTAATAAAATAAGCAATGAGGCCAATAATTTGGCAAGTGCTTTAAAGGGTAGCTCAAAAAAACAAGGCAATTGGGGCGAGATGATTCTTGAAACCATCTTGCAACATTCAGGTTTGCAACGCGATGTTCATTATTTTAAAGAGAAATCATTTAATAATGAAGAGGGGCAAAATTTACGTCCCGATTTTCAAATTCACTTGCCGGATAATCGCTTAATAATTGCTGATTCCAAGGTTTCATTGGTGGCTTATAATAAATTTTGTGAAAGCAAAAATGACGAAGAATCACAAAAATATCTCGAAGAACATATCAAAGCGGTTTATGCCCATGTTGATAATTTGAGCAGTAAAAATTATGATGATTTAGAAAGATCTCTTGATTTTACTATGATGTTTATGCCGGTTGAACCCGCTTATATCTTGGCTATACAAGCTGATAAAGATCTTTGGTCTTATGCTTATTCCAAACGAATTTTAATAATGAGTCCAACTAATTTAATCGCTTGTTTGAAAATAATTGATGATTTGTGGAAGCGTGAAATGCAAAGTAAAAACGCGATGGCGATTGTCAATCGTGGTGAAAAACTTTACAATAAATTCGTAAGTTTTACTGAATCAATTTTAGAAATTGGACGCAAATTAAC
>JBIIBR010000037.1:0-8297 GCA_044239285.1 Rickettsiales bacterium
ACTTTGTGAGCCTTCGGGAATTTGCAAACTAACTTTTGTGCCATCAATTGTAGGAATTTCAACGCTTCCACCGAGTGAAGCCGTGGTCATTCTAAGTGGCATTTCAAAATAAATATCGGCTTCTTTGCGCATGAAAAATTGATGTTTGCGAATCGAAACATAAACATATAAATCGCCCGCCGAACCTCCGCGCAATCCCGCTTCACCCTCGCCTGAAAACCTGATGCGATTACCCTCTTCAACTCCCGCTGGGATTTTTGCCGATAATTTTTTTTCTTTATTAACTCGACCTTGACCGTTACATTTTTTGCATGGATTTTTAACAACTTCACCGCTTCCACCGCAAGTGTGGCAAGTTTTTTCGACGATAAAAAATCCTTGTTGAACGCGAATTGCACCCGCACCTTTACAAGTTGGACAAGTGGTTGGCCTTGAATTATCGCTAGAGCCTGAACCGTTGCAACTATCGCATTTGGATGGAATAGTGAAACTAATTTCTTCTAGGCAACCGCTAAAAGCCTCTTCCAAAGAAATTTCAAGATTATAACGAACATCAGATCCGCGTTGCGCTGAAGATTTTTTTTGCGAACGACCGCGTCCCGAACCTTCACCAAAAATATCACCAAAATTACTAAAAATATCATTGAAATCAAAGCCGTCGAAACCGCCACCAGATTGACCTCGCGACCCCTGGCCACCAAAACCTTGATTGGGATCTTGATGCCCAAAGCGGTCATAGCCCGCACGTTTTTGCTCGTCTTTTAAAACTTCATAAGCCTCTGTCGCTTCTTTAAATTTTTTTTCCGCTTCTTTATTTCCCGGATTGCGATCTGGGTGGTATTGCATCGCCAATTTGCGATAAGTTTTTTTAATTTCATCAGCGGAAGCGCCCTTACTTACTCCAAGCACCTCATAATAATCTCTTTTGCTCATAAATAATTTTTATTATTAAATTTTTTAAAAAATTAATCGAAAATATTATAGTTTTTTTTAAGCCAATTTTCAAGTTGTAAAAACGCCATTGCTCGATGAGAAATTTGATGTTTAAAAGTCGAATCGATTTCGGCAAAAGTTTGGTTCATGCCATTTTTGATAAAAATTGGATCATAGCCGAAGCCTTGATTTCCAAGAGCTGGAAAATTTAAATGACCATCAACCCTACCCTCAAAATTAATTCTAAAATTATTTTTTGGATTATACAAACATAAATTGCAAATAAAAAATGCCGATGGTTTTTGCTCGGCGGAAATATTTTTTTTCTTTAATTCGGCAAAAATATTTTCAAAAGCTAGTTCAAAATTTTTTTTGCCATTTTTATCAAGCGCATAACGTGCCGAGTGAACTCCAGGGGCGTTTTCTAAATCTTCGATGCATAAACCCGAATCATCGGCGAGCGCTAAAATTTGCGCATTATCGCCATAAAATTTAGCTTTAATAAAAGCATTTTCAGCAAAAGTTTCGGCGCTTTCTTCGGGTTCGATCAAATTTAGTGATGAGGCTGGAACGGCTTGAATATCAAGGCTTTCGAGCAATTTTGCAATCTCTAAAAATTTACCATTATTATTGGTGGCGATAAGAATTTTTTTCATTTCAAAAATAATAAATTTTTTCAATAAAAAAGCCGACCCAATATTTTGGATCGGCTTTAAAAAAATAAAATTTTGGCGAAGACTAGGCTTGAGCCGCTTCTTCTTTGGCTTTGGAAGCCTCGATTTCTTTATTTAATTTTTCTTGTGCTTTTTTCTTTAAATTAGATCCTTTGGCTTTTGGCTTAAAATCTGGTTTATATTTTTCTGCACCTTTAACTCCGAGATTAATCAAGAATTTAGCAACCTTTTCAGTAGGTTGAGCACCAACTGACAACCAATATTCCGCACGCTCTTTGTTAATTGTAACGCGTTTTTCATCGGTATCACCGAGAAGTGGATTGTAGGTTCCAAGCTTTTCTAAAAATTTAGAATCACGAGGCGAAGTGCTGTTTGTAGCAAGAATAAGATAATATGGGAGGTTTGTTCTGCCCCCACGAGAAAGACGAATTTTAATCATTTTTTAAAAATTTTTTACTTATAGATTAGTTTAGAAATATGGTAAATCATAAAATAAATAAATTCAATTGCAAGTGCGATTTTTTATCGCCCAAATCTTCACAATATTTTTTTAAAATATAATTTTACTAAAAATTATATGCACTAAGAAATAACATTATTTTCAGCACTACATTTATTTAAAACTCTTGAGGCTCTTGCAATGGCATTGGTTAAATAATAATCATAATTTTTTGCCATCAACTTTTCTTCGCCACAATTTAATTTTAAATTATCGTTAGAAATTTTTAAAGATTCCGCAGGATAATTATTTATTTTATCAATTTTCGCCAAAATTTTATATTCTTCATCAAGTTTCTCTAATAATTCATCATAATTTGCAAAACCTAAATTGAGTTTTAATTTTTGGGCAATTTCGCTAATAATTTCATAATCAACTTTAGCTTGTCCAACCCCAAAAACTGCTCTTCGAGCCTTCTGAACCCTGCCTTCGAGATTGATATAAAATCCATCTTTTTCGGCAAAATTGCAAGTTGGTAAAATTATATCGGCGATTTTTACGGCATGATCGCCATTAGAACCAAGATAAACCACAAAACAATTTTGTAATTTTGCAAAATCAATTTCATCATCAACATTTTGCAAAAATAATAATTTTATTTCACCACTTTGCGCTTGATTAATTATTTCTTGAGTTGATTTTTTGCTTACAAAATCAAGGGTTAAGCCATTGATTAATCCTGTCGATTTCGCTAAAAAATTAAAACCATTCCAATCATCGCGAAGCATATTATATTTGGTGGCAATCGCTTTGCATAATTTAATTATTTCAGCGCCATCTTCACGCGAAACCACATCTTCGCCAATGATCAACATGTTATTTTTAGCTTGTTGTAAAGTTTCACAAAATGGATTTTTGCCATCTAAAATTGATTGTAAAACTTTTACATCATCGCCTAGAACTTGATGGTTGTAAGTTAAATCAAGATTCTCGCCAATCGAAGCAATTTTTATTTTTTTCGATAAAAATCTTTTTCTGAGTCGCGCATTAAGAATTGGAGCATCTTTACGCGGATTAACACCAATCAACAAACAACTATCAGCTTCTTCAATTTTTGCAATTGAAGTATTGAATAAAAATTCGTTTTTATTTTTGGATTCAAGCTTTTGTGAATTTATGCGACAATCAATGTTTTCAACTCCCAAAGCTTGCATAAATTTCTTTAACGCAAAAATGTCGTCGAGCGATGATAATTGCCCCGTCAAAGCCCCAATTTGATTTGGTTTAATTTCGCCAATTTGCTTTCTAATTTCTTCATAACAATCTTTAAAATCGCTGGCAATTAATTTACCATTTACTTTTAAATATGGTTTATCGAGGCGTTGATATTTAAAGCCGTCATAACAAAAACGCGCTTTATCTGCCAACCATTCTTCATTAATTTCTTCATTCAAACGGGGCAAAATTCTCATAATTTCAACACCACGCGAATCAATGCGGATATTACTTCCGACCGCATCCATAACATCAATTGTTTCGGTTTTTTTCAATTCCCAACTCCGCGCTTTGAAAGCGTAAGGCTTAGAGGTTAAAGCTCCTACCGGACATAAATCAATAACGTTTCCCGACAATTCTGAGCTAACATTTTTCTCGAGATAAGTGGTAATTTCCATGCCTTCGCCACGATTAACCGCCCCTAATTCACAAGTGCCGGCAACATCTTCGATAAAGCGAACGCAACGCGTGCAATGAATGCAACGAGTCATTTGCGTTTTAATTAACGGTCCCATATTTTTATCGATAACCGCTCTTTTATGTTCGTGATAATTGCTTTCGCCTTTGCCATATTGATAAGCTTGATCCTGTAAATCGCACTCTCCAGCTTGATCGCAAATTGGACAATCAAGCGGATGATTAGCGAGCAAAAATTCCATGACACCCTCTCTTGCCTTCTTAACCATCGGCGTGTCGGTAAAGATTTGCATATTTTCATTTACGGGCATAGCACAAGAAGCCACGGGCTTGGGCGGTCCGCCCGCAACTTCTACTAAACACATGCGACAATTTCCGGCAATCGCCAATCTTTCGTGATAACAAAAACGCGGGATTTCGATACCGGCAATTTCGCAGGCTTGAATAATTGTAATACCCTGCGGAACCTCGTGGCTATTGCCGTTAATTGATATTTTTACCATGAAAAAATATGAATTTTGATTGAATTTTTTAAATATTATTTTCGATTTAAAAATTTATTAAATTTTAGTTTAATAAATTTTTAAATATATAAAATTTTAACGATTAAAATGGAATTTCATCGTCATTTTCTTCAACTACAACATCAGAATTTTTACGATTCGACGCAGAATTTCCAGAATTATTTGAATAATTTTCCGAAGAACCGCCTGAAGCACGATCTTTAGAATCAAGAATTTGCAAAGTAGAATTATAATTTTGTAAAGTTACTTCGGTGGTATATTTTTCAACACCTTGCGCATCAGTCCATTTGCGGGTTTGAAGCGATCCTTCCAAATAAACTTTGGTGCCTTTTTTCAAATAACTTTTAGCGATTCCAACCAAACCTTGCGAAAAAATTACGATGCGATGCCATTCAGTTTTATCTTTTTTTTCTCCGGTATTTTTGTCTTTCCAGCTATCTGAAGTTGCCACAGAAAAGCTAGCGATCTCGCGACCATCTTGGGTTGAGCGAATTTCGGGATCTTGCCCTAAATTGCCCACTAAAATTACTTTATTTATCGACATAAAATTAAATTTTGAATTAATAATGCGGTTGCTTGAAAAAAATTATAATTTAAAGAAAATTAAAAACTAGCATCAATTTTAGTGTAAAATAAAATTGAAAAAACTAGTTGCAAAAAATAATTAACTCCTAAAATAGTATTATATCTTTAAATTAAAATCTTACTAAAATCAATTAAAGTTAAATTTTATGAAAAAAATTCTTAAATTTTTTACAATCTTCAATATAATTCTTTGTTTTATGAATGAATCAATTGCCCAAAATAAAAAAGTCGATAATCCTGAAAATATTTTATATATCGATTTAAAAGCCGGTCGCGTTGTGATTGAACTTTTGCCAAATATCGCCCCCAATCACGTTAACCGCATCAAAACTTTGGCGCGTCAAAAATTTTATGATGGAATTTTCTTTCATCGTGTAATTGACGGTTTTATGACTCAAACTGGCGACCCAACGGGCACAGGCATGGGCGGTAGTAAATTACCTGATTTACGTGCTGAATTTTCCGACGAACCGCATATTCGTGGCGCACTTTCCATGGCTCGCGCTTCTGATCCAAACAGCGCTAATAGTCAATTTTTTATCGTGACTAAAGATTCACGTTTTCTCGATAATCAATATACGGTTTTTGGTCGCGTCATCAAAGGCATGGAATTTGTTGATAAAATTAAAAAAGGCGATGGCGCCAATGGCAAAGTAAGTAATCCTGATGCCATGCTTAAAGTTCGCGTCGCTTCCGACGAAAAATAAAAATTTTACAATTATAATTTGTTAAATTAACCGCCATCAAAAAATGGCGGTTTTTTTATACTTTTTTTTACGATTATTAGTGAAATTTTAATCAAAATTAAAAATTTATTTTCCAAAAATTATTATTGTTATTTATATGTTTTTATAGTAGTTTATAAAAGTAGTTAATTATTCTAATCTTAGAGCGCCTAAACTTTGAACCATTTTTATCAAAAATAATTTTTATTGAAAAACATTAATTTTAAGTGTAAAGCATTTTTTTTGCATTTATTGAAAAAATTTTTGTAGACAATTTGTTTTTAGAAATTAAATTTTAAACAACATGTAGTGTAATTTTTAATTAACCTGCACTAAATATAGCCTAAAACGCCATTTTTAGAATTCGATTAAAAAACCATTTATACCAACTTAATAGCTTTGAGATTCAAGATTATGACAAAAAAAAATATTGTAAAAAACACCAAAAATTCCTCTAACAAAAATTCCAAAATTGCGGAAAAAAATGTTAATTCTAACAAGGATTTTAAAATCAATATTAATCTTAAAAAAGATGAACGTTTGAGCAATTTCGGCAAAGCGGTTTTAAAAGATCGCTATTTAATGCCCGATGAAAATTTCCAAGATTTATTTGCTCGCGTTGCGTCTTATTATGCTGACGATCAAGCTCACGCCAATCGCATTTATGACTATATTTCTAATTTATGGTTTATGCCGGCAACCCCAGTTTTAAGCAATGGTGGCACCGAAAGAGGCTTACCAATTTCATGTTTTTTAAATGAATCTGCAGATTCTCTAAGCGGTATCGTCAATTTATGGAATGAAAATGTTTTGCTCGCATCGCGCGGTGGCGGAATTGGAAGCTATTGGGGCAATTTAAGATCAATTGGCGAAACCGTTCGTGGCAATGGCAAAACTTCGGGCATAATTCCTTTTATCAAAGTTATGGATTCACAAACTTTGGCAATTTCGCAAGGCAGTTTACGTCGTGGCTCGGCCGCGGTTTATTTACCAATTAGCCATCCTGAAATTGAAGAATTTATCGATCTTCGTCGTCCAACCGGTGGCGATCCAAATCGTCGCTCTCTCAATTTACATCATGGTGTTGTAGTTACCGACGACTTCATGCGCGCCGTCGAAAAAGATGGTGATTTTGAATTAAAAAGTCCGCATAGTGGCAAAACTCTTGATGTGGTAAAGGCTCGCACCATTTGGATTAAACTTCTAACAACTCGCATCGAAACTGGCGAACCTTATATTTTATTTATCGACGCCGTTAGCCGTTCCCAGCCACTCCATCAACAAAAATTAAAGCTTGAAGTTAAAACTTCAAATTTATGTAGCGAAATTACTTTGCCGACTGGCATCGATCATTTGGGCAATGATCGCACCGCGGTTTGTTGCTTATCTTCGCTTAATTTAGAATATTATGATGAATGGAAAGATAACCCGCAAATCCTTGAGGATGTAATGCGTTTCTTGGATAATGTCTTACAAGATTTTATTGAAAAAGCCCCCGAAGGCATGGCAAAAGCCAAATATTCCGCTATGCGCGAAAGAAGCGTCGGACTTGGCGTCATGGGCTTTCATTCATTTTTACAAAGCAAAAATGTGCCGATTGAATCAGCGATGAGTAAAGTTTGGAATAAAAAAATCTTTATGCAAATTAAACAAGGCGTTGATCGCGCTTCAAAAATTCTCGCTAAAGAACGCGGGGCCTGCCCCGACGCCAAAGACGCTGGCATCGAAGAAAGATTTTCTAACAAAATCGCTATCGCGCCGACCGCTTCAATTTCAATTATCGCCGGCAATTCTTCTCCGGGAATCGAACCCTTCGCCGCCAATTCATTCACTCAAAAAACTTTGACCGGCTCATTCAATGTGCGTAATAAAAATTTAGTTAAAATTCTTGAAGCTAAAGGTAAAAATAGCGAAGATATTTGGTCTTCGATTACGATTAATGAAGGCTCGGTGCAACATCTCGATTTTCTTGATGAACATGAAAAATTAGTTTTCAAAACCGCTCCCGAAATTGATCAAAGATGGATTATTGATTTAGCGGCGGAACGTCAAGAATTTATTTGCCAAGCCCAAAGTTTAAATATTTTCGCCCCCGGTAATGTTTCAAAAAAATATCTTCACGATATTCATTTCAGAGCTTGGCAAAAGGGTTTGAAAAGCCTTTATTATTGTCGCTCCACTTCAATTCAAAGGGCGGATAAGGTTTCAAATAAAACCGAAAAGGACGATATCGATTTTTCTCAACCGGTTGCCAATAATTCAGAAAAATATGAAGAATGTTTAGCCTGTCAATAATTTGACTTGGTAAATTTTGAATTAAAAAACAAAATCAAGAAATTGTTTTTTTAAAAAATATTAAAATTGATAAATCATTTTATTAAATATTTACATTTACAGATTCACCAATATCTTTTCATTTTTTTATTTAAAGGACTAAAAACTTAAATTTTATAAAATTTTTTTGAATTTACTTGAAAATAAAAATATTTAATGATTTTATATTAAAATGTTTAATATCGAATTAACTTGAGAATAGATGCTTTTGCAATTTAAGTTTGGTATAATTTATAATCGAATATTTTAAATTGCCGATTGCGGGTTTTAATAAAATTTTAGCGTCCCGATCGGGTTTTCATAATCTCAAATTAGCAATATTTAAATTATTCGCCTTTAATTTTGATTATTAAATTAAATTCAAAATTTTAACTTTTACTTTTTGGAATAG
>JBIIBR010000062.1:0-7094 GCA_044239285.1 Rickettsiales bacterium
TGGCGCAATGGCGTTGGTGATTTTAGTGTAATCTAAGATTTCGCCAATAACTCCTGTTGAAGAAATAAAAACCTCTTCGGGCTGACATTTTAATTGATTGGCGACGGCGTTGGCGGTGTGTATAACGGTTTCATCGCCCTTAGAGCCGGTAAAAGCGTTGGCGTTACCAGCATTGACAATTAAAGCTTTGGCGTTAAAATTTTCAATATTTTTTTTGCACCAAATGACAGGCGAGGCGGGCATCGAAGAGCTGGTGAAAACGCCAGCCACATTGGCTAAATTTTCAAATTTAATTAACAATAAATCATCGCGATTTTTGTATTTTATACCGCAATTTACGGTGCTGATGTGAATGTTTTTAAGCATGAAAAAATTTTTAAAATTTGTAATTTTTTAAGATTTAATGGCTTTGGAAAATTGTGCAACTTTTTTTTCAACATTTGTTAAAATTTGGTCGCAAGAAATATTTTCGGACATTTCTTTAACAATCGCCGAGCCAATAACGACGCCATCAACGCCGATATTTTTAAATTGTTGCGCCTGATTTTCATCTTGAATTCCAAAGCCAATTACGATGGGTAAATCAGAAATTTTGCGTAAATTTTCAAAATTTTCTTTATTATCTTCGACTCTGGCAAGCTTAGTGCCCGTAATTCCAAGCATTGAAATTAAATATAAAAAACCGCTAGCATTTTTAAGAATTTTTTGAGCACGTTCAATCGAAGTTGTGGGCGCAATTAAACGAATTAAATCAAGATTATTTTTAATAATTTCGGCAATAATTTCATGTTCTTCTTCGGGCGGTAAATCAACGATTAAGAAGCCGTCAACGCCACTTTTTTTGGCTTCAAAAAATATTTTATCAAGCCCAAATTTTAAAATTGGATTGTAATAACTCATCAAAATAATTGGTGTTGTTGAATTTTCTTGGCGATATTCGGCGACCATTTTTAAAGTTTTGCGTAAGTCCATTCCGCCAGCAATAGAGCGTTTTCCCGCCATTTCGATGGTTGGACCATCGCCGGCTGGATCGAGAAAGGGGACGCCGATTTCGATGATGTCGACACCATTTTTTTCGAGATTTTTTAAACAACTTAGAGAGGTTGAATAATCTGGATCGCCGGCACAAATATAAGCGACAAAAGCGCATTTATTTTGTGATTTTAATTCTTGAAATTTTTTTGCAATTCTGTTCACAATTTAAACCCTAAATGTTGAGCCACGGTGTTGATATCCTTATCGCCACGACCCGAAAGATTAACAATAATAATTTGATTTTTTGACATTTTTTGCGCTAATTTACACGCAAAAGAAATGCCGTGAGAAGATTCAAGCGCCGGAATTATGCCTTCGGTTTTGCATAATAATTGGAAGCTTTCCAAAGCTTCTTCATCGGTGGCACTGGCGTAATTAACGCGATTTATTGAGTGTAAATAAGCGTGTTCAGGTCCGATTCCCGGATAGTCCAAACCAGCAGAAATCGAGTGGGCATCGTCGATTTGACCATCATCATTTTGCAAGAAAAAAGTTTTGTTGCCGTGAAGAACGCCGACGGAACCTTTGCTAATTGAAGCCGAATGTTCGTGAGTTGATAAACCTTTGCCGGCGGCTTCAACGCCATACATCGCGACGTCGTCATCGATAAAGGGATAAAATAAACCAATCGAGTTTGATCCGCCACCAATGCATGCCACTAAAGCGTCTGGGAGTTTATTTTCAAGTTCAAGAATTTGTTGTTTGGCTTCTTTGCCGATGATCGAATGAAAGTCGCGAACCATTTGTGGATAAGGGTGCGGACCCGTCACCGTGCCGAGTAAATAATAAGTATCGCGAGCGTTGGCGATCCAATCGCGCATCGCTTCATTAATAGCATTTTTTAAACTTTTCGAACCGCTCTCGACCGGTTTAACTTCAGCTCCGAGAAGCTTCATACGAAAAACATTTGGGGCTTGACGTTCGATGTCTTTGGCGCCCATATAAATGGTGCAAGGTAAAGAAAATAATGCGCAAACCGTGGCGGTGGCAACGCCGTGCTGACCAGCTCCCGTTTCAGCAATAATGCGTTTTTTTCCCATTTTTTTCGCCAATAAAATCTGCCCAATGCAATTATTAATTTTATGCGAGCCGGTGTGATTTAATTCATCGCGTTTGAGATAAATTTTAGCGCCACCAAATTTTGCGGTAAGCCTTTCTGCAAGGTAAAGCGGGCTCGGACGCCCAACGAAATATTTTAAATAATAATCAAATTCTTTAAGAAATTCGGGATCATTTTTAATTTTTTTATAAGCCTCTTGAAGCTCTAAAACCGCTGGCATCAAGGTTTCAGAGACAAAAGCTCCGCCAAATTCGCCGAATTTTCCATTGGCGTCGGGCTTAGAATAATGGGTCTTCGAATTGTTGGAATTCATATAAAAATATTATGTTCAAAAATTTTCTAAAATCAGAATAAATTTTTTTAATTAAAACACAATTTTAAATTTTTCGGCGACAATTTTTTATTAAAAATCTTAAAAATTATTTTTTAATTTTATTTTAGATTTATTTGTTGACATTTCCAAATATCTTCGTAAATTTTCCATAGATTTCCATTTAATTCCAAATTAAACCAAATTTTTCCGTGGCATTATTTTTATCGACATTTACTAACAAAGTTGACGCGAAGGGCAGGGTATCTGTGCCGGCGCAATTTCGTGCGTCTTTGGTCAATGATAATTATTCGACGATGGTGGTTTACGAATCCTTTATTAATCAATGTATTGAAGGTTGCGACATTGAAAGAATTAAAAAAATTTCTGAATCAATTGATAATCTTGAGCCTTTTTCTGAAGAGCGTGACGCCTTCGCTACCACGGTTCTTGGCGGATCGGTTCAACTTTCAATCGATGGTGATGGACGCGTTATTTTACCAGAAAACTTATTAAAAACTGCTAAAATTAAAGATAATGCAGTGTTTGTTGGTAAGGGCTCGACCTTTGAAATATGGGAGCCGAAGAGTTTTGATATTTATTTAGAAAAAGCTAAAGCTGAAGCAAAATTGAAACGCAATATGTTGAGGTTAAATAAATGACATCACAACAATTTCATAATCCAGTAATGTTGAATGAAGTTATCGAAAACTTGGCGATTCGCGATGGCGAAATTTTTGTTGACGGAACTTTTGGCGCTGGCGGATATTCTTCGGCAATTTTGCAACAAGCCGATTGTAAATTAATTGCCTTTGATCGTGATATTTCGGTGGAAAAATTTGTTAAAAAATTACAAGAAAAATTTGGCGAGAAATTTGTTTTTAAAAATAAAAAATTCTCGCAAATTTTAGAAGGTTTAAGTGAAATTGGTGTTGATGAAATTGATGGCTTGGTGCTTGATATTGGTGTTTCCTCGATGCAACTTGATGAAAGAGAGCGCGGTTTTTCTTTCGATTCGACCGAAAAGCTTGATATGAGAATGGACCGCAATCAAAGTTTGAGTGCTTTTGAAGTTGTTAATCACGAAAGCGAAGAAAATTTAGCGCGAATTATTAAAGAATTCGGTGAAGAAGTTAAGGCAAAAATTATTGCTAAAAAAATTGTGGCTTTGCGACAAGAAAATCCGATAAAAAATTGCTCGGATTTAGCAAAAATTGTTCGTTCTTTTTATTATGGTTATCACAAAACTGATCCCGCCACTAAAACTTTCCAAGCCTTGCGAATCTTTGTGAATCAAGAATTGGAAGAGTTAAAAATGGCACTCGAAGCGTCGGTCAAATTATTGAAAAAAGGGGGCAGGTTGGTGGTGGTTTCGTTTCATTCGCTCGAAGATAAAATAGTTAAAGATTTTTTAAAAGAACAAGCGGGCTTAAGTCAAAGTTATTCTAGGTATCAACCTGAATGTTCTTTGCCAAAAAATCAAAAAAATAATTTCAAAATAATTACTAAATCGGCACTTTGTCCTTCAAAAGAAGAGGTTGATTTAAATCCACGGGCGCGATCAGCAAAAATGCGGGTCGCCATTAAGTTATAAATTTTATTAGAATATAAAATGAAAGAAATTTGGGGTTCATTAAACAAATTTTATTTTGCTAATTTTGCAATAGTTTTTTCTATTATTTTTAGCATTATTTTTATGTTTTTTGTGCAGTTTAAAGTTGAAAAATTGCAAGATGAAATAGCGCAAAATCGCATTAACATTTCTGATTATGAAGATCAAATTAGATTGTTGGAAGTCGAGTGGGTTTATTTAACTAGACCCGAAAGATTACGTCAAATTTCTACTAAATTTTTGAAAAATAATGGCTATGCTTTAGCTAGCCAAATAAGGGGTGAGGACGAAATTGAAAAAATTTATAACGCCAATTATAATATCGAAAATAGCGAAGAAAATATCGAATTATTAAAACAACAAAATATATAATTTATGGCAGAGCAAGGATTAGATCCATGGGATTTGGGACGTTGGACAACTGATTTATTGGGTTCAATTATCCCCAAAAATGAAGAACCACCCCGAGCTGAAGCCCCGCCAGCCAAACCCCCCCCAGCTGAAGCCCCGAAACATAATTCTGTTGAAATAGCTCAGAAGGCTGCTGCCGACGCCGCTAAAAAAGTCGCATACGTGAATAAAATGCTGGCAAAGCGATTCGACGATACCAAAGCCGAAGCCGCAGCTCGAGCCGGAGCCCGAGACCCAGATCCAGATGGAAGAAGGGTTCTATTCGACGATGCCGCAGCCAAAGCCGCTCTAGATCGAGCCCGAGCCGAAGCCCCAGCTCGAGCCGAAGCCGAAGCCCAAGCCGAAGCCCAAGCCGAAGCTCAAACCTCAGCCCAAGCCAAAACACCAAAGGTTCTTCGATTCGCCGAAGTCCGAGCTCGATTTGAAGCCGAAGCCGCTCGAGCTCCAACCCAAGCTCTAGATTCAGCTAGCGAAGTTAATTCGCCCCATGTGAGTAATTTGTCCCAATCTTCACCATCAAGTGATGCGCCACGGGTCCCCAAAGTAGGGTTAAGTTCATGGATTCCGGCGATTGCAACTGCTTTAACTACAGTTGGTGTTGCTGCTGGACTAGCTGTTCTTGCTGTTTCATCGGTTGCGTCGTTTGGTGCTCCAATATTAGTTTTAGGTGTTGCCCTGGGTGTATATGCTGCAAGAAGTTATCGGAATCATCCTAAAGAAATTGAGAGTGAGAAACTAAAAGAACTTGATGATTCTCGCAAATTGCAAATTAATCTTTTAGAAGGTTTTTTTGACGAGAATAAACAATTTAAAAGTGATTTTATAATAGACGGAAAATTTGAGATTAGTGAGTATAAACCAAATCACAAAAGTTATTTTAACGATTTGATTGAAGATGAATTAACAGCTGTTATCGAAGGAGACAAAAGTACCCCGTTAAGAGAGCATTTACATAAAAAATTAAGTGAAGATTTAAGTGAAAAACATGAAAATGATAAGGACTATAAACAAAAATTTTGCGATCATCTTGGTAGATTTTCGTTATCAAAGATTCCCGAAGATATTGAGCGTGAAATTATTAAAGATGCACAAAAAGATCCAGAAAAATATTTATTTACCGATGATCGAATAAGAGATCTTTTACAAAAAGAGCTACATTTATTGAGAATAGAAAAAGTTATAGATACATTCAAAGAAATATATCCCATGAAATATTTAGCTTTTCAAGAAAGAGAATCTTTAAAAGGAGAATCAAAATTCCAATCTGGGATTAATTTTCTTCTTGATAAATTTAATAGTTTTAAGATGGAAGAAGGATGGAGTACACAAGATAAACAAAATGCCGATTTAGTAATTAAGCAACTTACGCAAATTGGTGATTCTTATAAGAGTTTAGGTAATTATGGCGTTAAAGGAGAGAGGCCAGATAGTGAAAAGTTAAGATTAAAATATATGGATCTTAAAAAATTAAGATTGAAAAGTAAAAAATTATTTTATAATTATAAATCAGAGATAAGATCTGTAGAAGATGAAATAATGAATATTTATAAAGAAAATAAGGGGAGTTTGGATAATAAGAAACCGGCGCAGGATATTATAGAGAGACTAGAAGAGGAGTTAAGAAAATTGAGAATAGAAAAAAGAAATATTGATAGTGAAATTATAGCTCTTGATCCTAAACGTAAACGTGATAAATTGAATCCAATTCAAGAACCTAAACCTGAAGATAAATCTGAAGATAAATCTGAAGATAAACCTAAACCTAGTTTGTTTATAAAATTATATCAATTATTGCCATGGAGATATCATGCGACGCAGCCGATAAATAAATTATCAAAGCAACAAAAGAATCTGTCGCAGAAAATAAAAACGTATTCTCAGACAATTAGTGATTATAATAGTTGGATTCAAGAAGAGAGAGATAATACTCCTATAGAACAAAATATTGCTATAGAAAAAAATTCACTTCTTATTAGTCAATGTCGTTCTATTTTGGATTCTACTAGAGCGAGAATATTAAATCCCTCTAGTCAACCTTTCCCGCCTCTTGAACAACAAGTGATACAACTCCCAGGAGGATCATATGGATTAGAAGGAAGAGGAGGGGTTCATGTTCCAGTTACACCAGCGAGGTCTTTATGTTTAAATATTAAAATCCTCCCCAGAACAGAACCAAAAAGTCCTATAATAGCAACTCAAGCTTTAAGACACTTCAGCTCCTTCCCCTCACCCCCACCCCCTAGTGGCAGATAACATAATTATCAGATTTAAATTGCATATAGCATAGAATATTTTTAACTTGAAAAATTTGTTAAAAAAAATATTATTCCAAAATACTTAGTAAAATTTTAAATTAACTAAATTATAAATATTATTATGACAGAAAATCAAACATTAAATCCAACTGAAGTAAAAGCTGAAAGCAAATCAGATAGA
Organism: Rickettsiales bacterium; assembly: GCA_044239285.1. Lineage (GTDB taxonomy): Bacteria > Pseudomonadota > Alphaproteobacteria > Rickettsiales > UBA1997 > CAILUF01. The sequence continues at coordinate 6,865 of JBIIBR010000062.1, forward strand.
GCATCAGCTTTAGATCTAGAGCTTAGAAGATCTATAACAAAAACGGGAGGTGCTGAAGGTCAAGCAACAAGAAATCCATCAGATATAATGAAAGAGTTATTGAGTTTAGGAAGCGAGGATAAAGGAAATATTTCAGAAATTGATGATAAAAATAAATTAAAATTAAGAACTGAAAATCTTTTAGAAAAAGAGGATGATAATAGTGATTTGATGATTAAAATGATGCTTGG
>JBIIBR010000026.1:0-9462 GCA_044239285.1 Rickettsiales bacterium
AAAAAAAACTCCAAAAAACCCAAAATCTCATCGCGAATACGGCGATTTACTCGCCGTGGAGCGATTCAACTCAAAGCTAAATTTGCGTTAGCAAATTTAATTATTCATATGATAGCAACTCCTCTTCCGCAATCTCTTGTGTAATTATATCATTATTCATTAAATCTTTTAACGAATCCTTTAAAAGCAACATGCCATTTTTTCGACTCAACTCAATAATTGAGTTGATTTGCGGAATTTTATCTTCGCGAATTAAGTTGCGCACTGAAGCATTTGCCAACATAATTTCAAACGCCGCACATCTTCCGCCATCACGTTTTTTGACAAGTCTTTGCGAAATAACCGCTTTAATTGAACCTGATAAAATTGAACGCACCGCCGATTTTTCTTCGGAAGGAAAAACATCGATAATACGATTTATGGTTTGCGCCGCTGAGTTAGTATGAAGTGTAGCAAGCACTAAATGTCCAGTTTCGGCAGCCGTTAGAGCCAAACGAAAAGTTTCAATGTCACGCATCTCGCCAACCATTATTACATCTGGATCTTGACGTAACGAACTTCTCAAAGCTTCATTAAATGAATTGGTATCTGATCCTAATTGGCGCTGATTAATTAACGATCGCTTGTTCTCAAACATATATTCTACCGGATCTTCGATAGTAATAATATGGCGCATAAAATTATTATTTATGTAATCAATTATGCCCGCTAAAGTTGTTGACTTACCGCTTCCCGTCGGGCCCGCGACCATGATCAAACCTTTTTTTAATTTTGCTAAATCTTGAACTATGTAAGGGGTATTTAGCGATACTAAACTTTTGATATCTTTGGGAATTAATCGAAATGCCGCCGCTGGCCCTGAAATAGTGTGGTAAGCGTTAACGCGACAACGATATTTTTGCTCATCTTCGATCGAAAAATCTATTTCTCGATTCTCAATATAAGATTTTTTTTGTTGCTCATCCATGATTGAATAAAGCATATTATAAACTTCCTCGGGACTAAGTTCTTTGGTGTCATTGTAATCAACTAAATCGCCATCTAATCGCAAAATTATGCGATAATTTGACGACATGTGAACGTCAGAACAATTTTTAATTCTGGCTTCTTCAAGAATTTTTAAAATCATATCATTTGTTTAATTTTTTCAATTCTTCTTTTAACTGAATCAAGGGCAATTTCACGATTAGAGCCATCGTTATTTTTTACAACATTTGAGTACATTTCCAAAGCTTTTTCATATTCTTTATTTTGATCATAAAGCACGCCCAAATTGTAACAATAATTCATATTGCCGTAATCCAAATCCAATGCTTTGGTATAATTTTTAATCGCCGAATTATAATCAGAAATTTTTTCATAAGCCAATGCCATACTCGCAAATAAGTAATGTCTTGATGGGTTTTGAATTGTAAGTCTAGTCAACATATAAATTGCCTCACGCGGACTTTCTTCGGTTAAAATAACGATAATATTATTGATGATTTCATCCTTATTTTCAGCTTCACCTTTGAGCAATTCATAATAAATATTTTTAGCTTGTTTAAACTGACTCAAGCGTTGATAAACAACGGCTAAAGAATATTTTGCGTAAAGATTTTTTGGTTCTTTTTGTAAAATTTCTTTATAAATTTCAATAGCGATTTCATATTGCCCAATCAAAACTGAATTATAAGCTAATTTTTCCTTTTCGCGTAAATCTTTATCAATTTTAACCTTATCAACCATCACGATACTCATTTCTTCGGGAGTGTATTTTTTTTCATCTTCATCTCTTTCTTGAACCTCTCCAAGCGTTGGTTTGTCAACTAAATTTGAGCCATATTCATTATTATAAACATCGAATTTTTCACTATCTGATTTATCAAATAATAAACTTTTTTCAATTTCTCGAGTAAGATCTAAATTGCCAACATCAAGTTGCGCCTTGGCTTGCTTGGAAAAAGAAATTACCAAAAAAAATAAAGAAAAGAAGAAATTTATTTGAAGAAATGTAAGTTTTTTAACTCTCGGCATTTGAAAATTTTTCAAGTTTTTTTTGGTTTTTTAAATATATCATTATCGCCATAATTGAAGCGGATGTAATGCCCTGAATCTTGCCGGCCATTGCAATTGTTGCCGGACGATATTTTGACAATTTTTCACGCACTTCATTTGACAAACTTTGAATCAAATTATAATCAATATCAAGAGGAATTTTCATTTTTTCTTCTTGACGAAAAATTTCAATATCTTGATTTTGTCTTTTTAAATATGATAAATATGTGGCGTTAATTGCAACTTGTTTTTTTGTTTCCAGTTCAATTTGGGAAATTTCTTGATTCCAAATTTTTTCAATAATTTCAAAATTTATTTCAGGGAATGAAAGCAATTGGTAAGCACTTCTAACCACCCCATCTTGTTTTATCGTCACTCCAAAATTTTCTAATTTTTTGGGCGAAATTTTTAAATCTTCCAAAATTTTTGTCGCTTGTAAAATTTTATTTTTACGAATTAAAAAATTGTTTAATCTTGGCGCTGAAATTACGCCGAATTTTTCACCAATTTCGGTTAAGCGTAAATCGGCGTTATCGGCGCGAATACTCAAACGATATTCAGCGCGCGAAGTAAGCATGCGGTAAGGTTCCGAAGTTCCGAGCGCAGTTAAATCATCAATCATAACGCCGATATAACTCGTCGAGCGATCTAAAATAAATTCTTCATCATTTTTTAAAGCTTTTAAGCCGGCATTAATTCCGGCGACGATGCCCTGCCCGCCCGCTTCTTCGTAGCCCGTCGTGCCATTAATTTGTCCAGCAAAAAATAAATTACGAATTTTTTTTGTTTCGAGCGTTGGTAATAATTCACGCGGATCGACATAATCATATTCAATCGCATATCCCGCTTGCGAAACCACGCAATTTTCTAAACCTTTTATCGATTTTAAAAATTGCATTTGAATCGCCAATGGTAAAGAATTAGAAATGCCATTTGGATAAATTAAATCACTGTCTAAACCTTCGGGCTCTAAGAAAATTTGATGACGATCTTTATCATAAAAACGATGAATTTTATCTTCAATCGACGGACAATAACGCGGACCGACTCCCGAAATGCCACCACCATACATCGCCGATTCATGCAAATTATTTTTAATAATTTCATGGGTTTGCAAATTAGTGTAAGTAATATAGCAAGCGGTTTGCGGAACTTCAATTTTATTTGTTAAATATGAAAATGGTTGCGGTGGATTATCGCCCGCTTGAATTTCGAGCTCAGAAAAATCAATCGAACTTTTTAAAATTCGTGGTGGCGTTCCGGTTTTCAAGCGCCCAAGATTAAATTGATATTTTTGTAAACAATTTGAAATGCCGTAAGACGCTTCTTCGCCAACTCTTCCCGCTTTAGTTTGCTCTTTGCCAATATGAATAACTCCACGTAAAAAAGTGCCCGTCGTTAACACCACCGATTCGGCGTAAATCGCCTCGCCACTTGCCAAAATTACGCCCTTAATTTTATTATTATCGATTATTAAATCTTCAACAGAATTATAAAGAATGGTGAGATTTGGATAATTTTCAAGAATTTCTCTGATCGCCATTTTATAAAGCTTGCGATCGGCTTGAGCCCTAGGCGAATGCACCGCGTAACCTTTTGATGAATTTAAAATCCGAAAATGAATTCCGGCTTTATCGATGGCACGTCCCATAATGCCATCCAGCGCATCAATCTCGCGCACCATCGTGCCTTTGGCAACCCCTCCAATCGCCGGATTGCACGACATTTCACCTAAATTTTCAAATTTTTTGGTGATAAGCAAACTATCAACGCCCATTCTAGCCGAAGCGCAAACCGCTTCAATCCCAGCATGACCAGCACCAATTACAATAGTTTGAAAATGTGTTTTTAAATTGCTGAAATTATTCATTATAAGTGATTGATTTTTTGTTTTAAAATAATCTTAACTTAAAAAATAATTATTTTAAAGCGAAAAAATTGATCTTTAATTTTTTGGATAAAATTATTTAAAAAACTAAATTTTAATTTAAGATTTTACTTTGAATATTTGCAAAGATTTTGTTTTGAATTCATTTCCTCCATGGAAAACAATGCAGTTCTGCCACTTGTGCCACTTGTGCAGAAGGATCCTTTGGGCTTGGAATCGGTGCTGAAGTTTTTGAAATAGTTTTTTGAGTTATTGTGGGTTCTCCAGCTGGATTTTGTGAAGCGGTTGCACAAGGAAATACACGGCTAAAATATTTATCAAAATTATCACTAACTCCGATCTCACTTATATTCATTTGCCCCTTATGCCTTAAGGCAATCCCTTGAACTTGTTTACTCTGGTCAGTTGGAGATTTATATTCTGGAATTGATTTTTTCATAAACTCTGAAATTAGTTTTTCATTGCACTTACTCTGATCTCTACCACTATTTATTTTAATTCCAATTTGGTTATAATTATTATGATAAAAAGATTCAGAAAACTCTATATCTTTTGTTGAATCTGTGCTTTGAGCGGAATTAGTGACTTGAATTTTTCCAATAATTTTAGAGCTACCTCCCGCTGAACCATCATAAGGCTTATCTTCTTTTTGATGAGCAAATCCATTAGTTAAATAATAATCTCCTCCACCCTCTACTTTACTACCACCTCTAATTTCTATTTTTTGTAACATTTGTAAATCACTTCCCGGAGCTGGAGCTGGAGGCGGGGGTGGAGGCGCGGCTGGATCTGCTGGAGCAAACAATCCACTTCTATCCCCCCTTTTTTCAATAAAAAAATCTATTTTTGATAAACTTGTTGGGGGATCAATTTTATCACCATTTTGGGCAATTTGTTGAACTTTTTTTATTCCATCTATTACTGTTTTTTCATTTGCCCCCTCTCCAATTTTCGTTGTTGCAAGTTCAACTTGAATATAACTTTTAGTTTTTTCATCCCAAATATTGGCAGTCGTTGGACCCTCGGTTTCCCCAACAAAAACTCGGACTGGCTCTTCTTTAGACTTTTTGGAGCGCATAATTTTAATAAATCCAATTGCAACATCTTCATATTCTTTCGCTGGTGCTGGCGCTCCCGCTAATCCCGCTCCCGCCACTCCCGCTCCCGCCACTGACGCCGAAGCCTTTTCTACCTCAACACCAATAATACCACTTTTAAATCGATTCGCCAAACATTTATCCGCCAATTCTTTGGCTTTTTTTGCTATTTTATCATCACTAAAATCATCGTCAAAAACCTTTACATTGGGACTAGAACCGGTTCCCCAAGTCGACATTAGTGTTTTCAATTTATTTAAATCATCTAATCCTTTTAAACTATGTATTTTCAAAAGATTTCCTTCTTTGTTATTAGGATTACACTTTTGATCTCTATGGTCCCTCAAGAACTCCTTAAACTCCTCTTCCAATTTAATTCTATAATCTTCAATTTTTTTCCTTCCATTATCGTCAATAAAAATTCTTGTTTTGGCGATTTCATCATTAATGTCAATGAAGCTTTGTTCAGTTATATCGCATTCACCAACTTTAATTTTCGACTTGGATTTCATGAAACAAATTCTTACTCCATTTCCGGAAGAAAAATCAATTTCATTATTTAAGGCTCTAAAAAAATAATCTCTATTGGAAAGTTGGTATGATTGATACCTACGAGTGTCAGCAATATTTCTTCCACTCTCAGCATCATCCGTTATTACAAAGAAAAGATTTGGACGATCATGCCCATTTATTTCAGCCTCTGGAATTTTCGCTTCATTATAATTTATACGCAAATATAATCCATTTCTTTCCTTTTCATCATCTGCAAGTCCAGATTGACCTAGACCTTGGGCTGGATCTGGATCTGAGCCTGGATGAACTGGTGGCTCCGCTGGGGCTTGGGGCTGGACTGGCAGATCCGCTGGGTCTTGAGGAATCTTAAAACCTTTTTCTTTTAGATAATCAAGATGCTCTTGCAATGCTTCGTTATACCTTCTTAAAATTGCATTTTTATCCTCTCCTTCTTTAGCCTCATCTTCCGCTTTTTTTAAATCTTCTAAAAGTTTTTCTCTATTTAAGCGATCTTCCGCTATTTCCCCTCTTAATTCTCTGATGCTATACAAATAACTATCTATTTGTTTTTTTAATTCTTTTGTTTCAACACTATCACCAACTTCATCTTTTCCCATTTCTTTTAATCTTCTTAACCGCTCCTCTAATTCTTTTTGTTCTTCATTTATTCTTTTTAATTCGGCTAGCTCGTCTCTGGCTTTGGCAGCTTCGGCTTCGGCGGCCGCTGCTCGCGCTTCGGCTCGAGCGGCTGCGGCTTCGGCTCGGGCGGCTCGGACTGGGTTATTTGGATTTCCTATTATTAAGCCTCTTCTTCCATGGACGGGGCCTACTCGACCTTGGGCGGCTCGTTCGTTTGCGGCTCGGACGGCTCGGGCGGCTCGTAATCGGGCTTGGGCAGCTTCGACTTGGGCGGCTCGGGCTCGTTCTTCGGCGTCTCGGGCGGCTTGTTCGGCGACTTTGGCGGCTGCGGCTCGTTCGTTGGCTTCTCGTTCGGCGGCTTCGGCTCGTGCTTCGGCGTCTCGGGCTAGGTCGACTTGGGTTTCGGCAACTCCGACTAATTCCCCAGCAATAGCACCAACTTCGGCGAAAAGATTTTGTGCTTGAATTTGAACTCGGGCTCTCTCTTCTCGCATTTGATCAAATTGTCTCGCTCTATCCCTCAATATCTGAGTCACTCTATTCATTAAATGCTGTATATTTTCTGGATCACCTCCACCAACCACTCCGCCATCATCTCCAGTACCAGCTCCGGCACCAGCACCACCAGCTCCAGCTCCAGCTCCGCCATCTGCACCACCAGCTCCAGCTCCAACTCCGCCAGCTCCGCCATCTCCAACACCAGATCCACGAACTCCGTCAGCGAGTCCTTCGCGCGCGCCATCTATATTTCTTAAAAATTCATTTAAAAGCTCACGGAACCTGTCCACATTGATTTGATTTTGTGAATTTTCGTCATTGACTGTAGCACCCAGAGGAATTCTTCTTTCAGGACCAGCCAAAACTTGTTCCTCTTGATTTTGCGGAACTAATGCATCGATTTCGAGCCCTAACTCATTTAATTGCTCTAAAAGTTCATTACCTTGTTGCGGAGGATTTATTCTTTCGTCAATTTGCTGGATAAGATTTTTAATTTGACCCACATGATCTCCAAGCTGTCCAACCTGTTCAGCAAGACCTACATCATTTCTTGGATCTTGATTCAGCTCAAAAACTTTTCTATATCCATCGATAGCTTCCCTCAATTTCTCCATCGCTTTTGCTTTTGGATCTCCTTCTCTCATCTCCCACCTCCCTTGAATAATAAATTATTTATAAATTCAGTTTTATTTAATTATAAAATTGTTTTTAATTTGCAAAAACCTAACTTCATAATTATAAAATGTTATTATTATTTCCTATTATAACTAAATTATAACAATAAATTTATTTACGTCAATTTTTTTTAATATTATCGCGATTATTGAAGCATGAATCACAACATAATTCAAAAATTTTTGAGATTATTTTTAATAAATATTTGTTGAAATAAAAATGCAAATCGCGGAATTTTAACAAATTATCAATTGATTCTCGTTTCCAAGCACCGTAACTGCCAAAACCTTTGGAGCAATATGAGAAGAGGATGGAGAAGGCGAAGAAGATGGCAAAGAAGATTTAGCATGTAAAACAAGCGATATCGATTTAGATGAATATAAAGGATCTTCGATAATTTGTTTTAAATCTTGCGTTATTGAATCCATCAAGCTGGAAAAATTAGAAACTCCATTAACGGCATCGGTTGAAGCATTTTGCAAAAGAAAGAGAGTTTGCTCCATCGTTTTATCATCTTTTGGGAAATGTGAAATATTTGTTTCAATTCTTTGCGTTAAAGAATCTGTAGATGATTGAGACTTATTTGAAGTGAAATTTTTTTTATTCTCTAAAGCTGAATCATCGACTTGAGGGATTGGAGTTTTTGAATCCGAAAAATCTTGCAAACCGATTGAAGTTGAGTGCTTTTGAGAAAGGAGCGGTGAAAGCATTTTGAATTCTCCAGATTTCCAGTTTGGAGAAGAATTTGTATATTGCTCCTCCGAAGCTGAATCATCGGCTTGATGGATTGGAGTAAAGCGATTCGAAGAACCTTGCAAACCTTCTAAAGTTGAGTGCTGTTGAGAAAGGAGCGGTGAAAGCACTTCGTAACCTTCAGATTTACAAGGAGGAGAATTTATATCTTGCTCCTCCGAAGCTGAATCATCGGCTTGATGGATTGGAGTAGAGTGATTCGAAGAACCTTGCAAACATTCATTTTCCTGCTCCTGTTCCGGTTCCTGTTCTAATGTTAGTTCTGGCCTTTCCACATTTAACAGTTTTTCCACTATTTGATTTTTCGATGTTTTTGGATCCGGATCTTCTTGTGTTTCTTCCATTTGCGTTGCTTGCGTTTTTGTTTCTGGCCTTTCCGTTTGCGTTCCTTGGTCAATTTTTAACGACACTCGCATCTTTTCATTCAAGGAGATAGTTAAATTAGAATCAGCACTAATTATTCCAAATGTTGGTACCGTACTAACAAAAACAATTTCAGCAGAAGCCTCCCTTGAAATAGCTTCAGAAGCGTGATGCCGTTGAGGCAAAACTGAATCTCTTCTCGGAGCGCCACAACAAGATAGACATGTTCTACAAAATCCAGAAAATTTTGAAATAAGACCACTTAAACAACTTCTCATAAAATAAAAATAACTAATCAATATATTAAAAAATTAACATAATTTTTATAAAATAATTAATTAATCAGTAAATTTTTATATTATGAAAAACAGATATATTATAAATATAGTATCAAAATATAACAATAATTTTAAAAATTTTATATTTTAAACTAATCATAAATTTTGATTGGTATTTCTAAATTATTTAAAAACTGAAGAATAATCGAGATATAACTCTGCTTTGAGGAAGAAGTAAGAGTAATTAAATGCTAAAGAGCTTTAAAAAATTTGATGAACAGTGTTTATAAATATATTTTTAAACCCATAATTCATTTTTATTTGAAAGCTGCGAAGAAACCCCATTTAATCTAGGAGTCGAATTGGTATTTAGCACTTCAATCGTATTCAATCGCTCACCTTTTTTTGTGCCATTAGGTTCAAAACCCATAAATCCCTGAGACCGTGCATTTAGATCAATTTCTGGCAAAGGCGATGATTGCCTTTGTTCTCTTGGCGGTGGTGGCGGTGGCGATTCTGGTCGTCCTTCTTCAGGATTTCCAATATTATTTGATGGCCCTGAATTATCATTTAACAACCTAACTGGCAAAAAAAATCTAGCATCTTCTTTAAACAATAAATCATTTGCGACTGGAAGATTTCTTGGCGGTGGCGGTGGTGGTGGCGATTGTGTCCCTAAATATTCCGACCCACTTTCCTCATTTATATTATCCGGAGTCAT
>JBIIBR010000048.1:0-7905 GCA_044239285.1 Rickettsiales bacterium
GTTGAAGTTGTTGAAGTTGTTGAGCTTTTTGCAAAGCTTGTTGATCTGGAAAAATTTGTGAAGGTGGTGAAGGTAACTGAAAAGATGATGTGATAGATGACGAATAAGCTCCTAAATGAAGCCCATTTTGATTATAATGATTTATCGTTGGAAAGACTGAATGAGAATGAATTAAACCTCGATTATAAGGATCGACCCAATAAACAGGAGCAGGATTATAAACAACAGAACTCGAAATATAAGTAGTAGTGCTAGGATGAGAAGTATGAAAAGGATAAGGAACATAAGTATTACCTAGTAAATAACCTTGCATCATCGAATAAAATTAAATTTACGTATTTACAAAAATTAAAAAATATGATATAAATTTAAATTATTTAAGCATATTTATCAACAAAAATTATGACGATTTAATAAAAAATTATTTAATCGTAAAAATAGTAATATTACCACTTTTGTCTTCAATCGCAATCCCTAAATCATTAAGAGTTTGACGAATTTCGTCAGCTTTTACAAAATTTTTTTCCGCCTTATATTTTTGACGCAAAGCAATTTGATTTTCGACAAAATTAATATCGATTTTTACATTATTTTGCGTTAATTTATTGTGCGAAGCGGAATTTGCAACATTAAAATTGGATTTTGCCCCTTTATTATTAATAAATTTTTTATCAAAAATTCCTAGGAATTTTAAATTTTCCACAAATTCAATTAGTTTTTGCGAATCTTTATGATTTTTTATTTCTTTTAATTGCGAGTGAAGAAAAGCTAAAACTTTTGAGAAATTTAAATCATCGGCAAGAAAATCTAATATTTCTGATGAGGGTTGATGCGATTGATTTTCAGGAATTTTATCAATAAATTCTTCGTCAAAAATTTCATGAAATTTTTCAAGTGTTTTTTGCGCATCTTGTAAAGCTTTTTGATTAAAATCAAATGGTTTACGATAATGGCTTGAGAGCAACATAAGCCTGATTGTAGAGCCATAAATTCCGGTTTTAATTAAATCATTAACGGTAATGAAATTCTTTAAAGATTTGCTCATTTTTTCACCGTCAACGGTTAAAAAACCATTGTGAATCCAATAAGATGCATAATTAGAGCCACGATGCGCTGAGCAACTTTGGGCAATTTCATTTTCATGATGTGGAAATTGTAAATCGGCTCCGCCTCCGTGAATGTCAAAATTTTCACCGAGAAATTTGAAACTCATCGCCGAACATTCGATATGCCATCCTGGACGCCCCTCGCCCCAAGGGCTTTGAAAAACCGAAGAAATATCATCATTCGGTGAAGCGGGTTTCCACAACACAAAATCTAAAGGATTTTTTTTGTAATCGGCGATTTCAATGCGCGCTCCCGAAATTAATTCATCAATTTTACGATTTGATAATTTGCCATAATTTTTATAAGAAGAAACGTCAAACAAAACGTGACCGCCTTCGATATAGGCATTATTATTGTCGAGAAGTTTTTGAATAATTTGAATAATTTCGGCAATATTTTCGGTGACTTTAGGCTCAAATGTTGGCTTTAAAACATTGAGAGCATTGATGTCGTCGTAAAAAAATTGCAAAATTTTTTGGGTTAATTCTTGGATTGAAATATTTTGCTCTTGGGCTGATTGATTAATTTTATCATCAACATCGGTGATATTGCGAACATAAATTACTTTGTCAAAAATTTGTAAAAAAAAGCGATAAAATAAATCGTAAATTACAATTGAGCGTGCATTGCCAAGGTGCGGACGATCATAAACCGTTGGACCGCAAACATATATTTTCAAAATATTTTTTTCCAGAGTTTTTAATTCTTGAATTTGATTACTTAAAGTATCAAAAATTTTGATGGATTTTTTACTTTCAAAACTCATTTAATTTGGATAAAGTTCTTTAATAATTCTATTGCGTAAATAGTTTTTATTTTTGACTCCGGTATATTTGGTAATAACCTCGCCATTCTTGTCAATCAAGACCGTAAAAGGAATATGTCCTGAATATTTTATATTTTTTTTATGTAAAAAATCGATGAAACCATCTTTAAAAAGCAAATGACGCGGTTGAAAATAAACATCACCGAATTTATTTAAATAATCGGTAAGTTTTTGCGGTTCGAGATTGCGATCGATTGCCAAAGCCATAACTTTTAAATCAGTATTTTGAAATTCACGGGCAATTTCATTAAAAACTTCAAAATTTTTGGTGCAAACTCCGCACCAAGTAGTATAAATATAAAGCAAAACTGGCTTATCATCAAAACCCTCAAACTCAATGGCGACTTGGGCGGTAGTCATGCCAATTGGCTCGATTTCATTAAATTTTACGTTGGAAGATTGCGGAATTTTGACATCGTAATTAGCAATATTTTCTACGAAATATTTCCACAAAATTAGGCCCGAAAAAAGACCGATTATGACTGATAAGAACAACATTTTTTTTGAATCTTTTTTGTTATTTTGGCGATAGCGATTTATATCAATAATTTTATTCATTTATTTTCATTTTTAAATAATCAAAATTTTACTACAATTTTAAAAAAAATTTTTTATAATTTTTTAAGCTATTTCTTTTGTTCATGCAAGTTTTTTTTAAAATGATTATAAAAATTAAAAATCTAGAAGTTGATTGTAATATCGGAATTTATGATTGGGAAAAAAATTTTAATCGTCGATTAATTATCAATGTTGAAATTCACACTTTAAACGAGAAATCATGCGTTAGCGATGATATAAAAGACACTCTCGATTATGATATTATTTACAAAAATATTAAGCAAATTATTGCGACAAAAAAATATGAATTAATTGAATCTTTGGCTCATGATATTTTAGAAATGATATGCTCGCAAGACTCGATTTCATTCGCTCGAGTTGAGATTGATAAAATGAAAATTTACGAAGACATTTATTCATGTGCCGTAATTCTTGAAAAGAAAATAAAATAATTTTTATTATGAAAGAAGTTGAATTTCAAGTAATTTTAAATAGCTTTAAAAATCATTTTCGAGTGCAAAAAATATTATCTTTTTTTTGCTATTTTTTAATTATTCTTTCACTAAGTTTTTATTTTTCTAATTTTTTCAAAAAAAAGAAAACTATTCGGATTGTTAATCAATTAAATGATAAACAAAAAACTCTCAACGCCGAAAAAGTTATGATTAATCCGAGAATTACGATTAAACATGATGATGGCAAAACCTACACTATCAAGGCAAAAAAGGCTTTTCACTTAAATGATGAAGAAGTTGCGTTGCAAGCAGTTTTTGCTAATTCGGAAATTGGCACGATAAGTGCCGGCGAGTTGCAAATCAAAGATGAAGGCAATCATTTAATTTTTAGTAAAAATCCCGTTTTAATTCTTAATAAATAAAATTTATGAATAAATTTGGCAATATTTTTAGTTTTACAACTTTTGGAGAAAGTCATGGTGAGGCAATTGGTTGTGTGGTTGATGGCTGTCCATCTCTAATTGATTTGCATGAGAGCGATATTCAAAAATATCTTGATAAACGCAAACCAGGGCAATCAAAATTTACCACTCAACGCCAAGAAAGCGATGAAGTAAAAATTTTATCCGGAGTCTTTGAGGGCAAGACCACAGGCACTCCAATCGCATTATTGATTCACAATCAAGATCAAAAATCACAAGATTATGGCGATATCAAAGATAAATTTCGCCCCTCGCACGCCGATTACACTTATTTCAAAAAATATGGCATTCGCGATTATCGCGGTGGCGGTCGCTCTTCGGCGCGCGAAACCGCAATGCGAGTGGGTGCAGGGGCAATTGCTCGTAAAGTTATTGAGAAAAATAATATTGAAATTTTTGGCTATATTTCACAAATAGGCGAGAAAAAAATTGATCATAATTCGATTGATTTTAACGAAATTAACAATAATGAATTATTTTGTCCCGACAAAAAAGCGGTTGGCGAATTTAGCGATTATTTGCTCGATATTCGTAAAAAAGGCGACTCGGTTGGCGCAATTATCGAAATTGTCGCACGCAATGTGCCCGTAGGCTTGGGCGAACCAATTTATGACAAACTCGATGCTCGACTCGCCAGCGCCATGATGTCGATTAACGCCGTCAAAGGCGTTGAAATTGGTTTTGGCATGTCAAGTGCTGGACTTAGAGGATCGCAAGTCGCCGATGAAATGTTCAACGAAAATGGTAAAATTAATTTCTCTTCAAATAATTCGGGTGGAGTAATTGGCGGAATTTCTTCGGGACAAGATTTGGTCGTGCGCTTTGCGGTGAAGCCGACCAGCTCAATTTTAATTCCACGCAAAACCATCGATATTAATGGCAATAATTGTGAAATTATCACCAAAGGTCGCCATGATCCGTGCGTTGGTATTCGCGCCGTTCCAGTCGGCGAAGCCATGATGGCGTTGGTTTTGGCAGATTTCATTTTAATTAACCAAGCCAGAAAAATATCATAAATTAAATTTAAAATAACGCATTGATTGAATCAATCTAGATTGTTTTAATTATTTGTTTGAGTTTGAAAAAAATATTTTTAATCTCAATAAAAATAAAAATAACAAAAATTTATGAAAAAATATTTTACAATTTTAACTTTGGTTTTTAGTATTTTATCAAATGCCTCAATTGCTCAAGATTCAACAGCTTCAAGAGCTTCTGGTTATCAGAAAAATTCTCGCTTTGCCGAAAAATTGCGTGAAAATAAAGAAAAAAGACAACAAAGATTAGATGAAATTCAACAAAAATCAGAAAAAAGACGCGAAGAAGCTAAAGAAAAAATGGAAGAAAGAAGAAGTGATAGAAGTGAAAAAAGAGAAGAGCGGGTAAATGAAAGACGCGAAGAGCGAAGAAATGATCAAATGCAAAATGATGACAAAAGAGAAAGTTCAAGAATGGAAAATCGTGTTGCCAAAATGCCTGAAATAAATCAAGGTCAACAGCCTTCAAACCCTAGAGAATCAAATAGAGAAAACAGAAGATAATTTTTTGTTACAATGAAATTTAAAATTTTTATAAAGATTTTTTTGTTAATTTCACTATCAATAAAAACCGCTTTGGCGCAAGAAATTTCTTCCTCAAATTCAAAAAATTACGAAACAAAAACCATTAAGAAAGATAATGAAATTGAAATTCGTTTAATTCCTAAAAATCCACCACCAAAAGTTGAAAAAATTGCGAAAGAAAATAAAAATTTAAATGAAGATGAAGATAGTTCCGAATCAGAAAGCGAAGACCCCGCAATTAATAATGAAGCGACCAAAGATTCGGAAATGGTTTATGAAAAAAGCGTTGAGGATGACAATTCAAGTAATCAAGAAGTTAATAATATTCAAAGCAAAAATGCTAATTCAGCCCGAGAAGAATCTCTAAAATTATGGCGTGAAGAACAAAGAAAATTGCGCGAAGAGCGGATCGAAGCCCGCAAAGAAGAAGCACGAAAAAAATATCAAGCACAAAGAGAGAGAAGCGTTATCAAGGAAGTGGAAAATTTAAATCAAAAATTAAAAGAAAATAAAAATTCAAAAAATACCATGCCAAATTATTACGGAGGATCAACAACCCCAACCACTCCACAAAATCAAAATCTGGGCACAATTCCAGCCAACTCTAACGCCACAACTGCAAGTGGCTCAACGGTCACGACTTCACCAAATTCAAATTCAAATTCTAACGCCTCCTCAACTTCAAGCAATAACAACATAAATCCAAGCACGCCACCCGCTAATATTCCAACTCAAAATAGTAGATAAAAATATAATAAAAAAGTTGATATCATTAATTAATTCTTCAAAATATTCTTTAAAAAATAATTAAATTTATGAATAAATCTGTAGAAAAAAATAATTTACTAGAACTTAAAAATATTAATTTAACCATCGATGGCAATAAAATTTTAGAAAATATTTCTTTGTCCTTAGAAAAAGGTAAAATCAAAACTTTAATCGGAATTAATGGTGGTGGCAAAACCACTTTAGCCCGTATTATTATTGGCGCCATAAAGGCTTCGAGTGGCAAAATTATCAAACAAAAAAATATTAAAATTGGTCATATGCCCCAAAAAATTCAAGTCGATAAAACCATTCCGATGAGCGTTATTGATTTTATAAAATTGGTTAATGATGAAAATTTGGATGGAAATTTGCAATCTTGGTGCCATAGATTAAAGATCGAAAATATTTTAAATAAACAAATTCATGAAATTTCGGGCGGACAATTACAAAAAATATTATTTTTACAAGCAATTTGCGGAAATAATGATCTGTTAATTTTAGATGAGCCTACGCAATTTATGGATCTTTCGGCGGTAAATGAATTTTATAAAATACTCGAGGAAATTAGAGCCACAAGCAATTGTGGTATATTATTAATTTCGCATGATTTGCATTTGGTGATGCAAAAAACCGACATGGTTTATTGTTTAAATCGACATCTTTGTTGCCAAGGCAAACCTGAGGACATCAACAAACATCCTGAATATTTATCGCTTCTCGACAATTCTTTACAATTTAAAAATGGCTCGGAGATTGCTTTTTACTCGCATCATCACGATCATACTCACAAGATTTAACAAAAAAATAATTTTATTTTATGTCAAAAAATGAAGATAAACCTACAAATGAAAAAATGGAAATTGAAAATCTTCTTAATCCACTAAATTCACCATCTAACCTTCAAAATATTGGCGTTAAACTGGATCAAGATTTAGAAGAAATTCAAAAAATTCCTTTTGATAAAGCGTTTTTAGATGAGTTTTTAAAATCAGTTTCAAATACCTCAACCCCATCCGCAACCCCAACCCCATCACCAACCGCAAACGCAAATCCAACTTCTTCACCAGAGAATCTTCCAAATTCACCTCTTAATTTAAGCAATTCTTCTTTAAGTTCGACCTCGAATTTTTCGCGCTCCCCCTTATCACGAAATTCTAGCAATGCTTCAAATTTAAGTTTTGATTCCAGATCATCTTCTTAATTAAATTTGCGACGTAGTTATTAAAAAATAGTCGCTTAATTTATATTTTTATGCCCCATTTTTTCGATAAATAAGACTCGATTTTTTGAATTTCATTAATTCCTAAACCATTGCCGTAAATAATGATTTCGCCGATTAAGCCATCAAAATTATAATAATCTAAACCTGTTCTCATCTTACCAACAATAAAGGGTGCAATGTTGGAATTAGAAATAGTTCCTGTAATTGAAGAGGAATCTTTAATTTGCTGACCGTTTAAACGCATACTCATTTCCGCACCAGATCTTCTAAAAGAAAATAATGTATTTTTGTTGGCGTAAGCGTTGGCTCCCTCGTGAGTTATTCTTCCGCCAGAATTAATTCTTCTAAAATCAAAATAAAAAACATTGTTATGTTGTAAATGCAAATTAAATCTAGCGATTTCAGAGCCACCAGAATCAAGATTATTTGTGGTCGGAATCCAACTCATTGTTGAATCGGAGCCACCGGTTGTATTTTGCACCAAAAAAACCGTTATCTCATTATCTGAAAAAAAACTATCACCTTTAATATCAGCACTTCTCAATTCTTGAGCATTGCTAAATTTTAAGGCTGGTAAATTATTGATTGCCGAAGCTTTATATGCCGGTCTGGAGTCACTATTAGAAGTGTTAAATAAATTTATCTTCATCGCTCTTTGCGAATTAATATCGTTCCATTGATTGATTAAATCACCATCATTGGGCTTGGGATTTACAAAACTATTTTCCGCGGTTGTTTCCCACCACATTGATAAGTTTGGAACTCGCGCGACAATTGAGCCTGAAGTTAAATTGCGCGCCGAAGCCAATTTAAAATCGCCATATAAATCAATACCCTGCGACACCCCAGCAATCATGATGCCGATGATTAGAATTACCATTGATAATTCAACCAAGGAAAAAGCTTTTTGATATTTTTTTAAAAT
>JBIIBR010000035.1:0-8477 GCA_044239285.1 Rickettsiales bacterium
ATGATAATTTTTGGCAAGTCGCAAAAATCGCAATCCGACAACACAGTTTTACCCAAAATTGTTGGAAGAATTGGTGATAAAATTAACGCTTCGGTCCTTATTATTCCTGAAAATATCGGCGAAAATGATTGGCAAAATTTAATATAAAATGTTCAAATCTTTTTTTACAGTTTCATTCTTTATTGCGCTTTCGAGAATTTTGGGTTTTATTCGTGATATTTTAATTGCACGTTATGTCGGAGTTAGTGTTTTATCCGATGCTTTTTTTGCGGCTTTTCGCTTGCCTAATTTTTTTCGCCGAGTCTTCGCCGAAGGTGCGTTTAACTCATCTTTCGTACCAATTTTTATTGAAAAATTAGACGCTAAAAAACCGCATCATGAAAATCACGATGCCAAAGTTTTCTTGGCAAATATTTTTTCAATTTTACTTTACAGCCTTTTTGTTTTTGTAATTATTTTACAAATTTTCATGCCATTTTTTATGAAAATTTTATTTCCCGGATTCTTTTTAGATCCAGAGAAATCAAGTCTTCTCATTAGTTTTTCGCACATAACAATTTTTTATTTAATTTTTATCTCATTAGTTTCTTTATGTTCGGGAATTTTAAATTCAATTAACAAATTTGCCGTTCCCGCTTCATCGCCAATTATTTTAAATTCGACTTTAATATTAATGATTTTGTTGTGTGGAGAAATGTTTCCAAACTATGGATACGCCTTGTCTTGGGGAGTTTTTTTGGCGGGTATTTTACAATTTATTTTCGTCGGTTTTGCAGTTTATAAAAGTGGTTTTTTAGTATATCCAAAAATACCAAAACTTAATCCAGATATTCGTAAATTTTTTCGCAAATTATTACCGGGAATAATCGGCGCCAATGTTATGCAAATTAATTTGTTGGTCGACTCAATTTTTGCCAGCATGATTATGGGCGCGGTGTCTTATCTTTATTATGCCGATCGCATTAATCAACTTCCGCTCGCCATGATTGGAATCGCGATTGGAATCGCACTTTTGCCCAATTTATCACGACGCATAAAAAATGGAGAATTTGAGTCGGCAATCAAATTACAAAATGTAGCGTTAGAAGCCGGTTTGATTCTGGTGATGCCTGCTACTCTAGCTTTGACAGTGTTATCTTATCCAATAATTTCAACTTTATTTCAACGCGGTGCATTCGGCGAAAATGAAAGTAATTTAGTGTCGCAAGCCTTAATGTTTTATTCATTTGGCTTACCATCTTTTGTCTTGGTAAAAGTTATGGAGCCTTCATTTTTCTCGCGCGGAAACACTAAAACCCCAATGAAAATTGCCATTTTATGTTTGATAAATAATGTAATTTTGAATTATGTTTTTTATATTTTAGAGATGGGTTTTATTGGAATTATTTTGGCTTCGGTTTTTTCAAGTTATTTAAATTTAACTCTGTTAATTACCAATTTAATTAGTAAAAAACTTTTTTATTTTGAAAAAGATTTCGTTAAAAAATTAATTTCAATTTTAATTCCATCAATTGTGATGGCGCTTACTCTTCATTTACTAAAACAATATTTTTTAATTCAAAATTTTAGCAAAATCTTTGAATTATCGATGATGATTTTGCTCGGTTTAATAATTTATTTTATTACCTCTTATTTTTCGGGAAGCCTTAAAATTATTTCGCAAATTGTCAAATTAAAACGCAAAAAAAATGACAATATTATTGCCTAAAGATGAAGAAATTTATCGCCAAAATAAAAAAGATTCTTTAAAAAAAATTTTACAAGATTTAAAGGTAGATCCAGAATTTATATGGGTTGGAGAGGCTTCAAGGCGTCGAGTAATTTTTCAAATTGACAATAAAAATAATTTAGGATTTTTTAAAGAAAGAACTAAAGAATTAATTGAAATTGATGAATATCCGCTCGCTGAAAAATCAATAAATTTATTGATAAAACCTTTAAAAATTTTCTTAAAAAAACAGCAACAAAATTTTATTAATCAAGTGGTTTTAACCAGTTTTGACAATGGTTTAGATGTGGTTTTTCGGTGCAATCGCAAAGCCGATTTAAATGAAGAATTAAAATTTATAAATTTTTCTAAAGAGCATTTTTTAAATTGTTCTTTTGCGGTAAAGCAAAATTTAATTCCACTTTTTTTTAGTCGCAAAAATCAAATTTTTTGTGGAGATTTAAAATTAAATTTGGAAGGTGATATTTTTCTGCAGGCTACAAAATCAGGGCTTGAGCATATTATAAATTTTTTACGCAAAGAAATTTCAGCACAAAAAGATGTAAAAAGAATTGCTGATATTTACGCTGGTTTTGGCGTTTATTCTTTTGCTCTTCACGATTTAAAAGCTTCATTTTTATGCTTTGAAGGCTCGCAATCAATGGTTGATGTTATTAAAAGTAATGCTAAAAATTTACAATTATCACAAAAAATTCATTCTCAATGTCGTGATTTATATGGCGATCCGCTTACTGCCAAAGAGCTTGCTGAATTTGACAACGTAATTATAAATCCTCCGCGCAATGGCGCTGAACCGCAAATTAAAAATATTGCTAAATCAAAAATTTCGTCGTTGCAATATATCTCTTGTAACCCCGAAACCTTTGCCCGCGACGCCAAAAACTTGGTTGACTTAAATTATAATATTGTTAATATTTATGCACTTGATCAGTTTTATTCTACCAACCATTTAGAACTGTTGGCGAGTTTTGTTAAATAATAAACTATCTTTATAAACCTTTGAAAATTAATTATGTCGCAAAAACAAATTGAAATTCTAGACAATCTTCAAGCCTTATATGGCAATACTCCGTTGATTGAAGTTGCTTTTAAATATAAAAATAAAATTCGCAAAATTTATGGAAAATATGAGGCGTTTAATTTTAGTGGTTCAATCAAAGATCGCATCGCCATTCATATTTTAAGAAAGGCTTACGAAACCAATCAAATTAAGGAAGGTGATATAATTGTTGAAGCGACAAGTGGTAATACCGGAATTGCTTTTAGTGCTCTGGGAAGGGCTTTGGGACATAAAGTAAAAATTTTTATGCCCGATTGGCTTAGTAAAGAACGCTACGACACCATAGCTTTATACGGCGCCGAAATTATTAAAATTTCTAAGGAAGAGGGTGGTTTTTTACGTTCCATCGAAGAAGGCAATAATTTTGTGATAAAAAATAAAAATTCATTTTGTCCACAACAATTTACCAATCTTGAAAATGTTAATGCGCATTTTGAATCAACGGCTCCCGAGATATTTTCGCAATTAGAAAAATTACATTTAAAGCTTACTCATTTTATTGCCGGAGTGGGGACGGGTGGCACAATTATGGGCTTTCAAAAATATTGTAAAACTCATAATATTGACGTTAAATGTCATCCAATGGAACCTTTAAATTCGCCAACTCTGAGCACGGGAGGCAAAAAAATCGGCTCGCATCGCATTCAAGGAATTAGTGACGAATTTATTCCCGAAATTTTAAAACTTGATGAGCTTCAAAAGATTGTCAGCGTTGATGACGCCGACGCCGTAATCATGGCGCAAAAAATTAATCAAGCGGGTTTGTCGGTCGGAATTTCTTCGGGAGCTAACTTCATTGGAGCCCTGAAATTATTGGAAGAATCGGGTGATGACGAAGCGGTGATCACTACAATTTTTTGCGATTCGGCGCTGAAATATTTATCAACGGATTTATGTCGCGTCGAAAATCTAAAACCACATTTATTAAGCCCAGATGTTGAGATTGTAAGTGTTAAAGCTTTTGGTTAAAATTATTATTTCATAAATTAAAAAAAATTTGACAATTATTTTTGATTTTGCAAAATATAAAAACATCAAAAATTTAACTCAATTTACCATGAAATATCAAAACCTATCCCCAAAAAAATCGCCAACAAATATCGACAAGATATCAAAAGACAAATAATATATTCTGAATGTTTTTTTAGTTTGGTCACTTAATTGCCTAAAATTTAGATTTACTATTGTTGAATTGATTAATTAAAATTTTAGAAAAAATGTCTCTCAAAAAACAAATGGTATTATTGCCACAGCAAGGTGAATGTGCAGTTGCTAAATTCTTAAAACAAGAAATACGAAAAACTTTTTACAATGAAGAATGGTGGTTTGTGTTAGAGGATATAGTTCAAGCTCTAACCGATACTAAAGATGCTAAAAATTATATCAAAGTCATGAAGCATAGAGATGAAGGGCTTTCCCAAGGGTGGTTACAATTTGTAACCCCCCTTGAATTTGAGACAAAAGGAGGAAAGCAAAAGATAAATTGTTCAAATATAGAAGGCATTTTAAGAATTGTTCAATCAATTCCTTCAAAAAATGCTGAGCCCTTCAAAATATGGTTGGCAAAAGCAGGATTTGAAAGATTACAAGAGCAAAATAATCCCGATCTAACCGTTAAAAGAGCGATATTATATTATGAATTAAAGGGACGAGATAAGCAATGGATACAAAATAGAATTGACGGTCAGTTTACAAGAAATGAATTAACTGGAGAATGGGAACAAAGAGGAGTTAAAGTCGGGCAAGAATATGCGACATTAACCAACATAATATCGCAAGAAACCTTTGGAGTCTCTGTTAGTAAGCATAAAGAAATCAAGAGCATTAAAAAAGAGAATTTGCGTGACAATATGACGAATATTGAATTAATTTTTCAACGACTTGGCGAAGAGGCTACAATTGAAGTGACTAGAAAAAGAAATGCGCAAGGTTTTGAACAAAACAAAAAAGCTGCTCGAGATGGAGGTCAGAGTGCTGGCGAAGCTAGAAAAGCTTATGAAGGCAAAATCGGTAATAAAGTTGTAAGTGCGGATAATTTTTTGGAAGGTAAAAAAAAGCAAGTGGAATTTGAAAAAAATATTAAAGCAATTCAAGTTAAAAATTTTGAAGAAAATTAGAAAAAAAATTTATTGAGCCCAGAGTCTGAGATTGTAAGTGTTAAAGCTTTTTCCTAAAATTTATTTTTTCATAAATTAAAAAAAATTTGACAATAAATTTTGATTTTGGCAAAATATAAAAACATCAAAAATTTAACTCAAACCCAATCATGAAATATAAAAACACATCACTAGAAATCATCGCTAAGAAATATCAACAAGATTTTTCTGACCTAGAGGGGGTATTTGTTTTTCCCGTCGGAGAGGTTTGCGATAGATTAGGTCTCAATGTAGAATTTGTAAAATTGGACAAGGGAAAATCTGGATATTTTGATTTGAAATTACTCATCAAATTGATCATTATTTTGCACGAATGTTCGCAAAGTAGGTTAATTAAGATTTAAAAAAATTTTACAATAATTTGACAAATATTTTTATTTTAAGAATAATTAAAAAATGTTATGGATTTTCAAACATGGGTAAATTTAACTCTTCAGGCGATAACAATAGCATTAGCTTTGTCTGGAGTTATAGGATATTTAGCTATAAGAAATAAGGCAAAAAAACAAGCGTCTAAAATTGCGACTGAAATTTCAACAAAAATAGCTAAAGAAACTGCTGAGAAGGTAACAAATGAATATATTCAGAAAAATCTTTTTGAAATTTTAGGATGTTACAAATCATTTTCTCTCGGCGAGAATGATTATTTTAATGCAAAAAAATTAGAGGAAAATAAAAATGAAATTAAATGAAATTTTTGATGCCATCAATTATTTTAGATCTTCTGCGCCAGTTGATGTTGAGGGTTTATCATTGGCATTGCAATTAAAAGTCGAAAGGCAGAATTTATCTGATGAAATTTGCGGTTTGATAAAAAAAAGAGGTGATAAATATGTAATTATCGCCAATCATAATCACGCCCTAGTCCATCAAAGATTTACAATAGCTCACGAAATTGGACATTTTATTTATCATCGTGATAAAATTGGCGATGGAGTGGTTGATGATGCCCTATATAGACACACAACATATAATGGAATTATTAACAACGATATTAATGCTAAAGATGAACAGCAAGCCAATAATTTTGCCGCCAACTTATTAATGCCCTCTACTTTAATTGAAAACATTAAAAAAGAAATTGGTTCATACGACCCTGTAATCCTATCCGAAAGATTGAAAGTTTCCTTGCAGGCGATAAAAATTCGTTTAAATAATTTAGAGATTGCTTAACTTGTTCTTTTGATTTTTTTAATGTTATTTTAGTGCCAGAAATTTTTGTTAATTAAATGCAGATTTATTAAAAACCTTGTTGAATATTTATAAAAAATAATCAAAATTAAAATTGGTGAAGGCGGGCGATTTGCTTTTTTAACGAGTCAGGTTCGAAAGAAAGCATCTCAAGGGAGGTTGAGTCGGGTCGTCTTCACTAAAATATTTTTAAATTTGCTAAAGCAAATTTAGCTTTGAGTTGAATCGCTTCGGGCGAAGTAAATTCGCCCATCCGCGATAAATTTTTAGGTTTTTTTGGAATTTTTTTTGGATAAACGTTTCATCTTTAGCTATAAGTTGAATCGGTTAACGGTCATTAAATCGCCGTATCCGCATGAATTTTTAGGGTTTAGCTCCCCCGCTTTTCGGGGGAGCGGGCTAAAATGTTTTTTTCGGTAGTTAAAACTTTTAGCCGTGGGGGGTAAAAAAAGCTTATATAATAAAATATCACGAGCCGAATAGGAAACCTTTAAAAAATAATTTTAATAAAAATTTGCTTAAGAAAAATAAGGTTTATTTAATTAAAATTTAAAATCGGAAACGATTTACTTAGTTAAATTTAAAAATCGCTTCGAGGCGAATGGATTAACATGTACATGATAAAAATGCCTCTTTTAATTTTTTAAACCCAGTTTAAATGTCTTCATATTTAGTTTTAGCCCGCAAATATCGTCCACAAAACTTCAACGAATTGGTTGGGCAAGAGGTTTTGGTGCGCACCTTAACCAACGCCATCAAAAATAATCGCCTGCATCACGCTTACATTTTGACGGGGATTCGCGGTGTTGGCAAAACTACCACGGCGCGGATTATTGCCAAAACTATAAATTGTCTCGATGAGTCTTCAAGGCTCGTTGGTCAAGCTTGTGGAGTTTGTAAAAACTGCGTAGCGATTTCAATGTCGCATCATCAAGATGTTTTTGAAATTGACGGAGCTAGCAATAACGGCATCGAGAGAGTGCGAGAAATTATTGATTCAATTGCTTATTCGCCGGTTGAAGCTCAATATAAAATTTATATAATTGATGAATTTCATATGATGACCGATAGTGCCTTCAACGCTTTGTTGAAAACGCTTGAGGAGCCACCGTCTAATGTTAAATTTATTTTTGCGACCACTGAAATTCGCGAAGTTCCGCAAACTATTTTATCACGTTGTCAAAGATTTGATTTGCGTCGTCTTGATGAAAAAGAAATTTTTGAACATCTTAAAAATATTTTAAAAAAAGAAAATTTTGAAGCCGATGATCAGGCTTTAAACCTTATTGCTAAAGCCTCTGAAGGTTCGGTTCGTGATTCACTTTCGATTCTTGATCAAGCCTTGGCAAGCAATAATCATGATAAATTTTTGGGAGTTGAAATAATCGAAAAAATGCTCGGATTATCCGATCGTTTTAAAATAATTGAACTGCTTGAAAATTTGTTAAAAGGCGATTTTGTTTTAGCTCAAAAAAACTTTGTTGAAATTTACGCAACATCGTCGGATATTCGTCAAATCGCTAATGATTTACTTGAATTAATTCACAAAATTTCATCGATAAAACTCATTAAAAATTACGAAATCGATGCTTATTCAAGAACGCAATTTGATAAATTAAGTTTTATCGCTAACAATGTTGAAATTTCTAACTTGATTCGAGTTTGGCAATTAATTTCTAAGTCAATTTACGAAATAAGCACTTCGACTTCGGCAAAAATGGTTTTTGAAATGTTGATGATTAGAATTTGTCATTTAATTTCTTTGCCTGATTTAAAACAAGTTTTGCTTGATTCTTATCAGCAAAAAAATCCAACGGCTTCAACGCTTCAAGCCGATTTAACGCCAAAAGAACAAGAGCAAAATAATTTTGATTTAGTTTCGCAAATTCTAAAAAGTTTTGAAGGATCTAAAATAGTTTGATTTTCAAGAAACAATTTTAATTTTGTTTAAGAAAAATATTAATTTTAAATTGAGTTTATTTTTAATCAACCTAAGTTAAGAAGAAGATATTGCTAAAATAATTCAAAAAATATGTCAGATAAACAAATCAAAATATTGTGCGTTGAAGATGAAATCGATATTCGTTCGAATATTGCCGATATTCTTCGTGATGAGGGTTATGAAGTTTTTGAAGCTGAAAATGGCTATCATGGTTATGAAATTTTTATTCAAGAAAAACCTGATTTAATAATATCCGATATTATGATGCCAGAGCTTGATGGTTATGGCTTGCTAAAATTAGTTCGTGATACTTCGAGCGTAAAAAATTCAGCAGTTCCTTTTATATTTTTAACCGCATTGGGGCAAAAAGACAATGTTATAAAAGGCGTCAATTTGAGT
>JBIIBR010000027.1:0-9212 GCA_044239285.1 Rickettsiales bacterium
GTTGAATCTTGCGAATCACTAATCATTCTTAGTAAATATTTTTTTTATTCTTCGCTATTAGTGGTTTTTAAATATAATGATGAAGAGTCTTTTTTTGTTATGAATTGCTTTAATTCAGGTTTGAAGGTTTCTAAATCTTTGATTTTTGGGAGTTGATGGAGTTCGGCTAATGATTGCTCAAGGATTGAAGCTTCCTTTATTGATAAAAGTGTTGGCGAAGAGGGGTTTTGAGATGGTGCTTCGGTTTGTATAGGTTTCTCTGATTTTTTAATTCCATAGCCAAAACAAGAAAGGCATGATGATGTTAGGCTCGCAGTAGTAGATTTAAAAAATCCAGATAATAAGCTTGGTTTACTTTCAACAAGGTTTCCATTCACCCCTCCCAAATCAAGAGTTGTCCATGTGTTATCTTGATTTTTAACCTCCAAAAGAACGTGATTGCCATTGACGCCGATAATTCTATAATCTTCACCGCATTTAAAACCTTTTTCTTCAAATTTATTAGCCAAAGAGGCTACGCGATGGCGACAAGAGCCTTTATTATCAATACTGAAAAGATCATCAAGAAATTGTTTTTTTGCAGAAAATTGTGGCAACTTATATTGATCATTTTCAACCGAATGTGGAAAATTTTTTGAATTATCGCCAACATATTGTTTAATTATATTTTTAATTTCTTCGGGTAAGTGTTCTGTGTATTGGGTCGGTGTTTGCAATTTCAATTCTTGCCCTTCAATTAGATAATGAATTTTACATCTTTTATTGGTTTTCGCATAATAAAAACCACTTTCATCTTTGAGAAACTCAACATTAGCTGAAGAGGGCTCGGTATAATAGCCAATAATTTTATTATCAGGAGAAATTGAGGGGAGTGCAGTTTTTTTCCCAATTTTTAAAGTTTTTGAAAAAGAACAAATAGTTTTGTTTTGCGAAGGAGTTGGGCCAAGTTCTGTTTTTTTTGCCTCAAAATCTTGTTGAGAAAATTTTATAATTTCTGGGGTTGGATTTGCTTTAGATGGATCAACATCAACAAATAACTCATCTCCTATGCTTGCAAATTTTGGATTCAAATGTTGTGAAGCTTCTCTAAGGTATAGTGCGGTTGTATTTGCTGGACGCTGAATAATTTTTCCAGTTTCTTTCATTAAAAATGTGGTTGGGGTGTCTTTTTTGTCGGCACCACTTCCTCCTGCATTACCTATAAAAATTGCATCACCTTTTTTAGTGGCATCAAATTTAAATTGCGATTGTTGCGAAGATTGAATTGGTTGAACATTTACCAGGGGTTCGGAAAATTGTGAAGAATTGTGGATTTTTAGTATAAATCTTTGTGATTCAAATCTTTCTGATTTAAATTCGGGAATGTCTTTTGTATCAATTTTTGCATGCTTTAAATTTGGAAATAACTCAACAAATTCAGTTAATAAATCTTCTTTTTTGGTGTTTTCTGCGCCTGAATCTCCCTCTCCAATTCCACGAACATTTATACTTAAAATTTTTCTAGCATCCAACTCTCCAGAGTTAATTTCAGTTTTGATTCTTTTTAAAGATTCTTCATTTAAATCGATGCTAATTTGCAAAGGCGATGATGTTAATTCTTTTGAAGATCTGCTTATATTCTCATTTGATTTATCCGCCTCATTAAATTTGAGATAGAGATGACTATTTTTTTTAAATTTAATTCTCTGCAAATCAATTTCCTCGGAACCATGCATTTCAAGGAGTAAATCTTGAAATGCGGGAGTTAAATTAAAAAACTTAAAATTAAAATCGAGTTCAGAATTTCTTTTGCTAAATTTAGTTAATACAGACTTTGCGAATTTTAATAATTCAGGCTGATCTAAATGATGTTGTAAAATTGATAATACGCTTTCAGAATCTCGTATTTTAATTGATTCTAGGCAATTTTCGGTTTTAATTTGATTTTGCAATAAATTTAAAAATCGTTTTTTTTTGATCATCATGGAGTTGCTCAAGAAAGTTTGGGTAATCTTTATTATTTATTGAATTACATAACTCTAATAGAGTTTTTTGTTCAAAATAATCAATAATGGTATCGCCAAATTTCTCGGTAAGATTAAAATGTTGATTGATTTCTGAGTTTGAAAATATATTAATAAAATGCGATAATCTTAAGGAATCGTTATATTCTTTATCTGAAAGTTTTAAACTAAATTCGAATGATCCATCGTCAGCGTCAGAACTAAAAATAAAGCTAACCTCGATTTTTTTGCCAAAAGAAGTTTCTTTTTTTCGTTGTTCAGTAATAACTGAAAATATACGAATATTAGCTCCTTTAGATTCAAAAATATCTAAAACGCTTTTTTCCGGGCATCTTTCTAAAATATCAAATGAAGGAGGTTCTGGGGTTAATAAAATATGATTAGTCAAAGTGTAAAGGTCATTTTTATAAATTAAATCGGCGATATCATGAGGTGTTTTACCACTAAATTCATTTAAAGTTCTTGCCCTCTTAACAACAGCTTCAAAATCTGAGCACTTAAACCATAATTCTTTTAATATTGACTTTTGCATTATTATTTTTGCTTTTTCATCTCGAGCGCGATAATCGCCAAAAAAAGAAAGAGATGGAATCTTGTCAAATAAAGCTTCCAATGTTTTTTCGTTTTTTATGTCACGTAAAATATATTCACAATTACTAGGATAATTTAATTCCTTTAATTTATTTAACGCAACTAATGTATCCGGATCTTCTATATTAAAATCCTCATGTGTGAATAAATTTTTAAATTTGTCGTAAATTTCACTTAATTCATTTTTATCATCAATCGAAGCAACTGAAGCAACTATGCTTTTATATGATTCGCGTTTTTCAACAGCACCATCCAAAAAATCATAAGACAAAGAGCTTCTAACGCTTACTCTTTCTTTATCATCCCAATGTTCTTGAGTAAAAACTTTATGAATTTGATCAAATTGCTCAAAACTTAAAATAATCGATTCATCGCGGACTAAGCCAAGTCTTTCAATGCTGTTTTCGTGATCGAGTTTGGAAAAATTTTCTTTAATAAAATCATCTGAAAGCTCAAAAATGCCTATTTCTTTGCCATTTTTATCTTTAAATTTGTAATCATATTTATTGTCGCCTTCAGCTTTATCTTCAATTGAACTTGCAAAAATATTTCCATTTACATCATTTTGAATGAAAGCAACCTCAAACTCTTCTTGTTGAAGTTTGGCAATTATTAGTGCTAGTTGTTCGGGGCGCCATAAACGATAAAATGAAGCGTAATCTAAATAAATTTTTCTCTTTTTAGGTTGTTGATCGGGAGCTAGCGGAGAGGCAAAAGCGTTTCCACCGCTAACCGCTCCAGTTAAACTAAATGGGGCGTTGGGCAAGGGTTGGCCTTCCTTTGAAGATTGCTCTTGAAATAGATAGTTTAAAGATCCAAAAATATTTGCAGATGGGGAGCTTAGCATTTTTAATTAAACAACATTAAGAATAAAGATTTTAAAACCTTTTTACTTATAAAAAGTTAATTAATATTGTAAATTACTTTCTTAATTTATGCGGTTCAATTAATTAAGATGATCAAGAATAATAAATTTAAATTTTCCTCTTTTTCTTAATCGAAGAATTTTCATTTTTATTGCCAAGTTTTTTTAACAATTTTACGCTAATTTTTTCGTTGTTTTTGACAATTTCAGGAGAAATTTTTTCATCATATTCGGGCAAATATGAAGCATAATAAAAATCGGCGCTCGAGCTTGATTGCGTTGATTGATTATTATCTTTTGTGCCAACAATATCGGCTTTTTTTGAACTAAAAATCAAATAATTTTTTTCAATTAAAACGTTGATTTCATCGGGCTTGATTCCAGAAAATTTTAATTCAAAATTATGCGATTTTTCATCTTCAAAATGTTGCAAAGAAGCTTGGATTTTTGATGATTTAGAATTATCCAAAATTTTATTATTTTCTTCGAAAGCTTGTTGCATTATTTGGCGATGATTTTTAAAAGCACGCTCCATTTTTTCATGCATTTCATCAAATTCAGCAAAAAAATCATCATTAAAATCATCGTCAAAATCATGAAAAAAATGCGAATGATGTGATTTTTTATAGGGTTTGAAGTCTTGATGTTGTTGACATGAATAAGTTAGTAACGAACCAATTATTAAAAAAATTGAAGCAAAAATTATTTTTGAAGAAGTGATTTTTTTGCCAAAATTATAAAGTCCTTTGAATAATTTTTTTGTGCCGAAGTTTGTTTTATTATTGAGTTTTTGCATAATTAAAAAAATTTTGTTGATGAATTTTTGTAATAAATTATCATTTAATTCATAAAAAAAATATTTTCAAGAGTCTATGTTTGGTAAAAATAAAATTTTAAAAATAGAACAACATTCGGGAGATTTTTTGGACATCCAAGAAATATTCCCAACCCTTCAGGGCGAAGGACCTTTCGTCGGGCGAGGAGCGATATTTATTCGCCTCGGCGGTTGTAATTTAAAATGTAATTTTTGTGACACCGAATTCGATAATTTTAAAAATTTTTCATTGACGGAAATTTTACAAAAAGTCGTTGAGCTTTCTAAAAATTCGCAAGGAAAAATCGTTAGAAAATTAGTGGTTATCACAGGCGGAGAGCCGATGCGTCAACCAATTGAAAAAATTTGCAAAGAATTAATTTTATTAAAATTTTTGGTGCAAATTGAAACCAACGGCACCATTTTTAGAGAGCTTCCAAGTGAGGTTAAAATTATTTGTTCGCCAAAAATTTCTAATCATAAATATCATATTTTGCGTCCCGATATTTTGCAAAAAATTGATGCGTTAAAATTCATAATTTCGGCAAATAATGATGATTATTCAGAGGTCGGCGAAGTAGGGCAGGCAAGTCGCAATGAGCTTTCAATTTATGTTCAGCCAATGGATGAATATGATCAAGAAAAAAATAAAAAAAATTTACAAAAATGTTTGGATCTTTGTGAAGAAAATGGCTATTTTCTTTCATTGCAAACCCACAAAATTGTTGGGTTGAAATAAAATATTCTAATTTAAGTTATAAAATGATTTTTTAAATCAGTTCTGGAATCGAAGCTTTTAAGGCCTTTTTCGAAACTTCAACTATCTCACCCGACTTCATGCTTCCTAGGATAAAAGGACCAAAAGAGACGCGAATTAAACGATTCACTTGTAAGCCGATATGTTCCATAATTTTACGAATTTCACGATTTTTGCCTTCGGTTAAGGAAATTGTAAGCCAAGAATTTGAATCTTTTTCGGTGTCGATTTCGACTTTAATCGGACCATATTTAATGCCCTCGATCGAAATTCCTTTTGATAAAGCGTAAAGTCTTTCGTGATTTAAAGTGCCAAAAACGCGAGCACGATATTTGCGAATCCATTTATTTTTCGGAAGTTCGATATATCTTGCAACTGCTCCATTAGTGGTTAAAAGCAATAGACCTTCAGTATTAAAATCGAGTCTGCCGATGCTAATTAAGCGCGGTAAGTTTTTAGGAAAAAAACTAAAAACGGTGGGACGACGCTCGGGGTCTGATGTCGTGCAAATTGTGGCGACGGGTTTGTAAAATAAAAATAAACGCGTCGGTTGTTTTTCGTTAATTAATTTTCCATCAACTTTGATTGATTGATCGGTGATAAAAAGGGCGGGGTGATCAATATATTTGCCATTAACTTGAACGCGACCCTCTAAAATCATCGCCTCAGCTTCGCGTCTAGAGCATAAGCCACTTTGAGCAATTATTTTGGCAACGCGAATGCCTTTTTCGTTAGAATCTTCGTCCAATGTTTGTGAAATTTTATCCATGATTATTTTTAATTTTTTTATAAGAAGCAGATTGCCTAATAAATTCTGCAAAAAGTTTTTTATCGGCACTCGAAGTTTGATATTCAGGATGCCATTGAACGCCAATACAAAATGGGTGATTGGGTTTTTCAAAAGCCTCAATTACGCCGTCGGGAGCGGTTGCGGTGACTTTTAAACCAGTGCCAACATCGCCAATTGCTTGATGATGCGAAGAGTTTGCTGAAAATTTTTCTTCCTCGGTGATTTTATAAAATTGTGAATTTTTTTCAATTTTTAATTCGTGATAGGCTTTGCCATATTCTTTAAATTCGGCGAAATGACTTTGTTCATGATCCATTAATTGCGGATGGTCAGGAATATGTTGAATAATTTTGCCACCATGAAGAATGCTGATTAATTGCATGCCATTGCAGATGCCGAAGGTTGGTAAATTAGTTTTCAAAGCTTTGCTGACAATTTCATGTTCAAAATTTTCTCTTGGCAAATTAAGTTTAACGGTTGGATGGACATAATCATCGCCATAACGCGAAGGGCTGATATCCATATATCCGCCAATCACCATTAAGCCGTCAATCATTGATAAATAAGTGTCGATGGCGTCATAATTATAAACGAATAAAATTGGCAAACCGCCATTTTCATTGATGGCGTCGACATAATTGGCGCGAATAGCATAATGATCTTTTCTTGAATAGCCATTTACTGATCCTTCTTGAAAATCGGGCAAAATGCCAATAATTGGACGAGAGTTTTTATTCATAAATTTTTTAAAGATTGAAGTTCGATTGCCGACGCCAATGACGCCATTTTGGCAATTAATTCGTAAACAATTATAAAATTATTTTCCGAATCGATAAAATTATTTTGTTGTGGTAAATTTTCAAGATTATAAAAACTGGCTCCGCTAGCGTTCAAACTTATGTGATCGTCACGAGATTGATTGGTGCGAAATAAATTTTCAGCAACATTGCCATTGATCATGTAAATCATTGGCTCGCACGGATTATTATTAATTTTATCGGCGGTAATTATGCCTTCCTGAATCATTACTTTGTGGGTTTGGGTCGAGCCTTTTAGCATATTCATTTTATTACGTTCTTTTTTGTTTATCTCAAGAACATCTTGCGGATTTGATACCGTCCAGACCGCCATTCCGTAGGTTCCATTATCGGCTTTAACATAACAATAGGGCTGATCTTTAATGTTATGTTCTAAATATTTTTCGGCGATTTTTTTTAAGAGTTTTTCAACATTTTTTGCCAAACATTCAAGCCCGATGCTTTCTTTAAAATCAATATCTTCGCAATGCTCATGCATCGAAGAAATAAGCCAAGGATCAAGATCTAAAATTTTGGCAATTTCATCGGCAATTTGATTATAAATAGTAAAATGTTGCGATTTAGTTCTTTGATGCCAACCCATGGCAATCGGAGGATTGATTGGGGTTGAGACATTATTTAAAACTTCGGGAATGCCGTTGGTTAAATCATTATTTAAAATTGCTAAATCGGCAAAAATATGTTGTTTATTTTCATTTTCAATCGCTAATTTTCCAGAAATTTTTTGCAATGGATAAAGGGTGATCGAGCCTTCATTTTCAAGATCTAAAACGGTTTTAGCAATTATTTCTGGATTGTAAGTTGCCACAAAAACTTGACATTTTTGACGTTGTAAAATTTCAACAATTATTGCCAAATTTTCGAGATAACGCATGTTGCGCGTGTGATTTTCAGGAATGATAAAAATATTTTTTGGACTCGTTGAAAAATTGATTGATAAAAATTCGGCGACCAAATTTTCGGCAATATTTTTGCCTGATTCTGATAAATTATTAAAGCCCGCTGGATAGCAATTGGTGTCGATCGCGCTGATTTTATAAGAGCTATGACGTAAATCAATTGAGTTATAAAAAAAAGCCGGATTTTCATTAAATTTTTGTGTAAAAAAATCGTTAATAATTGATTTTTTTAGATGAATTTTTTGAGCGATGGTGTTGATAATTGTCATGTTTTAATTGGTAAAATTTTCGGCGTAAGATTTGGGTTTAATTTTTATTTCATGCGGTTCAGCCACTTCATATTCAAAATTATTTTGTGTCGCATATTTAATCGCATCTTCTTTGGAAGAAAATTCAAATTGTAATTGGGTTTTAGTGTTATCGCTTGAAACCCAATGCATTAGGGTATCAATTGAGCGCGAGTTAAATTTTTCAACTGGCTTGGCGAGCCATTTTTTACAATTTAATTTGCCCGATTGCATGGCGGATTTGGCTTGGCGATAAATTATTATTTTCATAAAAATTTTATAAAAAATTAGGTTTTGTATTATTTTAATTTATCTTAAAACAATAAATATTTTTATGGAAGAAATTTTATTTTACACATCAAGAATTTTTGGCGAAAATTTTTAAAAAACCACTCAAAATTCCAAAGAAAATTAAGGCAACGCCAATCCAAATTAATGAAATCATTGGTTTGAAATAAGCGCGAATGGCATAATTTTCTGCTTCATCTTTAGTGCCGATGACGACATATAAATCAAAAAGCGGATGATGATAAATTGCGCTCTCATTGGTGGTGCGATCATTGATTGGATAAAGTCTTAATTCGGGTTTTAACGTTGTGATAATTTTGTTATTTTTACTCACTTCAAAAACGCCGATGCGAGCAATAAAATTCTTGTCGGCACGATAATCGAGATTAGAAAATTTAATATCGAAATTATTGATCACAAAAGTTTGATTTTTTTGTAAATTAATTTCCTTAATTTCAGCACCCGCATTAGAAATTATAACGCCAATCATAATTAGCAAGAAACCGCCATGGGCAAGGGTTGAAATGAGTTTTTTGGGATGATAAAAATTTAAAATTAAAGCGTAAATTGCTAAAAATAAATTTAACAAAATTAGCCATTCGATATTTCTAAAAATATAAAAAATAATTGCGGTGATGAGGGTTGAAACCGTTAAAATAATGGCGTTAGCGGGTTTAAATATTTTTTTAAATTTGATTGAATTGGCGATGAAAAAAATAAAAAAAGGCACGAGCAAAATTCCGAAAACTTGATTATAATAAGAGGCACCGATGCTAATAAATTGATTAAATAAACCGCGAGATAAAATTGGATAAATCGTGCCAATAAGGACGACGAGTAGGGCGGTGATCAGAAAATAATTATTGGCAATAATTAAAAATAATCGACGATTTTTTTGTAAATTGTTTTTAGTAATTTTAATGAAATTCAAATTTTTGGCAAAAATAAATAAGCCAAATCCGCCAATAATTGAAATTAAAAAAATAATAAAGAAGCCACGATTGGCGCTGATGGCGAAAGAATGCACTGAAGTTAAAACGCCAGAGCGAGTTAAAAAAATTCCGAGCAAACATAGAATCATGGTGATAATTGCTAAGAAG